>JALHTX010000279.1 GCA_022866015.1 Thermoplasmatota archaeon | reverse complement strand
AATTCCTTAAATTCGAAATCAGAAATAGTTCTAACTGGTAAAGGTACTGATAGACCTTTTCGATTTTTTTTTGATATAAAAAAATCACAAAAAGATCTGAATTATTCTCCTCTTTCCTTTAATGAAGGCTTATCTAAGTATCTATCAGAATTTGATATTGAAGATTCCGAAAAATAAACTTCCGCAATATTCTGACATTCACAAATATTTTATGTCTTTAGATATGTACTATTTGTTGAGTTTATTCTTAGTATAGCAGAATCATTGGTTTGTAAACAGTCTATAATAATTACCAATCTTGAAAGTAATAGAAAATAAGATAAATTGGTTTCTTATTCTACTAAATTACTGAAAATAATTGGTTTAAATAAAGATATTAAAAGGATATTTGAAAAAATCAAAATATGAATAATAAAAGAAAAATTTTATTATTATAAATAGATGAGAAAATTGAATAAAAGTTAGTAAAATAGGGAGTATAATATGAAAATATTGATAACGGGTGGCGCAGGATTTATAGGAAGTCATTTATGTGAGAAGTACACTAAAGAGAATAGTACAGTGCTCTGTTTGGACAATTTTATGAATGGAAACATAACAAATATTAGACATTTAACGAGATATAGAAATTTTAAGTTGATAAATGGAGATATTAGGGATTTTGATCTGCTAGAAAAGATTATGCCAAGCGTCGATATAGTATTTCACCTAGCAGCACAAATTCATGTAGATAGATCTGTAGTTGAACCCAAATTGACATATGAAATAAATGCGTTAGGAACACAAAATGTTTTGGAAGCGGCAAGGATGTACGATGTTGAGAAGATAATTCACGCTTCAACAAGTGAAGTTTATGGATCTAGCGAATATTATCCTATGGATGAAAAGCATCCTTTAAACGCTCCTCATCCTTACGGTGCCAGTAAAATTGCTGCGGATAGAATGTGTTATGCATATATCCACACTTATGGCATGGATATCTCTATAGCAAGATTTTTCAATATCTTTGGTCCTCGACAGAAAGATATTGGATATGGAGGCGTGATATCAATATTTACTCGAAGGGTGTTAAGTGGTGTACCACCCATTATATATGGGGATGGATTGCAAACACGTGATTACACCTATATAGATGATGCCGTCAAAGCTTATGATTTAATTCTAAAATATGATAAGAAGATAACAGAACCTATTAATTTTGGAAGCGGAAAAGAGTTGAGTATACTCGAATTAGCGAATATGATTATTGATTTATGCGACAAGAAGAATATGAAACCTGTTCATGTAGAGCCAAGACCAGGAGAAGTTAAAAGGTTGATTGCTAATGCTGCAAAAGCAAAAAAAATTCTAGGCTGGAAGGCAAAATATGACTTGGAAGAAGGAATGAGAAAATTTATTCATTGGTATAAAAATTATGGAACTGAGAAAAACATTAAAATGAGTGAAAGATAAATCGATTAAAAATATTTCTATCTAATTTTCAATAGAGATCAACATGGAGGAATCAGGTGTATAAAAAAAAATCCGTAAATACAGATATCCCTTTGAAGACCTTAAGAGAAATGTATCTGACAATGTTGAGAATTCGAAAATTTGAAGAAACAGTAGCTAGTCTTATTCTTAAGAAAGAAATTCAAACTCCTTGTCATCTCTACATTGGACAAGAGGCGATTGCTACAGGAGTATGTACTTCATTACGGAAGAGCGATTATGTGTTTAGTACTCATCGTTCTCATGGACATTATATTGCAAAAGGTGGCGATTTAAAAAAACTCATGGCAGAACTCTACTGTCGAGAAACCGGATGTTCTTATGGGAGAGGAGGCTCTATGCATATCGCAGATCCAGATATTGGTCTACCGGGAAGTTCTGCAATAGTCGCAGGAACGATCCCGTTAGCTGTCGGAGTTGCTTATTCTTTTTTTCTTCAGAAAAAGGATAATGTTTCTGTTGCGTTCTTTGGTGACGGAGCGGTCGGTGAGGGAGTGTTTTATGAATCTCTGAATCTTGCTGCGTTAAAAAAGCTCCCTGTTCTTTTTGTCTGTGAAAATAATCTTTTTTCTACTCATATGCCGATTTCCGCATGCCTCGCTAATATCGATATCAAAAAGACGGCAGAAACATTTTGTATACCGACCGCACGAGTGGATGGAAACGATGTTCAATCTGTTTATAAGACTGCTAAAAAAATGATAGAGAATGCACGCAAGAACAAAGGACCCGCCTTTATTGAATGTATGACGTATCGATGGTATGGTCACGTCGGACCTAATTTGGATATCGACAAAGGTCTTCGATCTAAAGAGGAATTAGATTATTGGATGAAACGGGATCCTATCAAGAAACTCGAACGACAGATGATTCAACAGAAGATATTGACTATAGCGAAAAAAAAAGTGATAGAAGAAATGATCAAGAAGGAAATTGATGAGGCTATCGCCTTTAAAAATAAAAGTCATTCTCCTGAAAAAATAGATATCGCTCGTTCAGTATTTAAGGAGGAATAATGCGAATAATCAGATACTCAGAGGCAATCAATGAAGCCTTACATCAACTCCTTGCATCGAATAAAAAAGTATTTTTGATAGGTCAAGGGGTAACTAGCCCATGGTACGTGGGAACCACTACTGTTGGCTTAATTGATCGATTTGGTCCGCACCGTGTTTTTGATACACCTGTTTCTGAAAATGCAGTTACAGGACTTGGTGTCGGTGCAGCGTTAACAGGAATGCGACCAATAGTTGTTCATCCACGAATGGATTTCATGTATTACGCAATGGATCAGATAGCAAACCAGGCTGCAAATTGGCATTATATGTTCGGAGGCCAGATGAGTGTTCCAATCACCATCTGGGGGATTATCAATCGAGGTGGTGAACAAGGTGCGCAACATTCGCAGGCGTTACAAGCCATCTTTGCACATATCCCTGGTCTGAAAGTCGTTATGCCCAGTACTCCATACGATGTTAAAGGTCTTCTTGTGGCAAGCGTAGAGGACGATAATCCAGTCATATTTATTGATGATCGTTGGCTATATAATTATGAAGGAGATGTTCCTGAAGAGCTTTATTCTATCAAGATTGGAAAAGGAATAGTTCGAAGAAAGGGGAAGGATGTAACTATAGTTGCAACTTCGTATATGGTATACAAAGCAATTGAAGCCGGTAAAGATCTCGAAAAAGAAGGTGTTGATGTGGAAATAATAGATTTACGTACGGTGAAACCAATGGATAAACAACTGCTTTATAATTCTGTAAAGAAAACTAAGAGATTAGTTATTGCAGATGCTTCTTGGAAAACGTGCGGCATAGGCGCAGAAATCTCTGCTACAATAGCTGAAAGCAAGCTATTAACAACGTTGAAAGCACCAATTATAAGAATAACATTACCTGACGCACCTGCACCCGCTAGTTCAGTATTGGAGCAAGCATATTATCCGGAATCGAAAGATATCGTTTTGGCAGTAGAAAATCTATTAAAATATTCTTGTGATAATAACGAAAAATGTGATTATTAAAATTTAAGGCGGGGAAATAGTATGAACTACAAAGTTCGCTTTGTTGATTACCCAACCAAAAACCAAAACATTAGAAATGATTTAGATTAAGTAGTTACAGAAATAATGTCTAATGGAAAGTTTTTTCCTAAAGAAAAAATAAGAATAAGTAGGCTGCCAAAAGAATTAGGTTATGATGAAAAGCTCTGGCGAAAATGGGGAGCTATAGTGAATGCAGGTGATGAATAACATGTTAGTTATAGGTAATCCATTTCGTATACCAAGAGCAAAAGTAAAATTATTAAATAAAAAGAGGACCATATATGACATCTAAATTGAAAGAGAATATATTTTCGTTTTATAAAAAACTTTTAACCTCAAGATTTGGTAATGTGACAAGATTTGGGATGAGTTCCAGTCGCTTATTTGGATTATTATACCCCTATGGGGATGTAATAGAGATTCAAGGTAGTAAAATGTATGTTAATGTTTATGAGAAAGACCCGAGTATGAGGTATACTTTTCGGGCATATGCTCTTAATCTAATTCACGAGAAGGCAACAACCGAGCTATTTAGAACGGTAGTAAAAGAAGGGGATGTGGTTCTTGATATGGGGGCTAACATTGGATACTTTACCATTCTAGCAGCAAAGTTAGTAGGTAAAAAGGGAAAAGTATACTCATTTGAACCGGAATCAAGAAATTATCATTATTTAAAAAAGAACATAGAATTAAACAAATATACTAACGTCTTTACTTTCCAAAATGCTGTTGCTGATAAACCAAATAAAGTCAAATTATACATCTGTCCATATGATACCGGCCATCATACGATTAATCAATATGGCGGTATTGAGAAATATTCTCCAAAATTTATTGATTCAAATAAAGATTTTGTTGAAATTGAAGCAGTAGTTTTAGATGACTTTTTGGGTGAAACAAAACGAAAAATTGATGTTATAAAAATGGACATAGAAGGAGCAGAGGTTTTGGCTCTATCAGGAATGGATCACGTAATTAAAGAGAATGAAAAATTGAAGATGTTTATTGAGTTCTTCCCTCTCTTAATTAGAGAGATGGGAAGCTCACCTGAAGAGTTTATCAAAAAACTTCTAGAGGATTATAGGTTTGCAATATTTGTAATTCCTGATGACTATAATGCATCAAATAAAAAACTTATTAAAATTAATAGTGCCGATGAACTTATGAACTTTTGTAAAGGTGAAAAAGATCATGTAAACCTATTTCTTAAAAAGAACGATGATAAAGAGAATGCGGAGTTGCTTTTTGAATCTGCTCATAAGAGCTACGTAAAATGATGCATACCTGTAATAACTTAGTAGGTATAACTGTCTTAAAATGGCACTCTCCTACAACCATCTTTTCCCATGTTCCAGTGAGTATAAACTATAGAGATTTCTAACCACTTGGAGTCTGCTAGTTGCTTGCCAAGCCTGAGTTTCAATCCACATTTGAATAATTTTTTTATTAGCTTAGAAGGAGTTATTAAAATAATAATAAAAGACATTGATATTAACAGTGCTTCAGCAAAGGATAAATACTTGAATAACAGTTTAATACAGCCAACACAAGAGGTATAATTTGCTATACCAAATGCCTTATACAATGCCATAGCATATATATTATCAATATTTGGATGCGCTTTTTTCTTATTAATAATATTTATAATATTTTTATCTGATTTATCTACTATTGAAAGTAGATTATCAAAGAATTTTATTTTCCCGTAGTAAATCAATTTAAAATTATCCTCTAGCATGAATTTATATCTTGGCTTTGCGTCAGGTGATATTATTATACTTTTATTTATTACATAACATTTAGCCTTCTTATTTAAGAGAAATAAAAGTATATATAACCAAGAATGGAGATAGTACGAGCCAAGGCCTTTTTGTACTAAATCTTTTTTTCTTAATAATTTTTTTAATAGATTATTATTAAATATTAGCACAGACACGAAACGATACGGGACCTCTTGCAGAACCTCGGCACAACCCAGTCCTCCATATACCTCAGGTTTATTATTATCAACAGTAGAGTGATATTTAATTTTGTTGCCAGTTCTTGTATCCAAAACATATGAGCTATCTTTAAGAGCAATTCCTCCCACATTTTTATCCCCTACTTCTATTACAACCTTAACAACCGTTTTTATTCCATCTTTAACGATAAAATCATCGTCTGAAAGGGTCCAAACAAAATTGCCACTAGCCATATCAATGACTTTTAATAGATTTATATCAAATCCTAGATTTTTCTTATTCTCATTATATTTTATTAAATCCGGATATTTTTCTTTAAATTTCATTACAAGCTTTCTTGTATTATCTGTTGAACCATTGTTAGAAATGCATATTTCTACTTTATCTTTAAATTCCAATGCTTGCGTGATAATATTATTTAGAGTGGTTTCTAAGATTGGTGCTCTGTTCCATGTTGGAATACATATCGACAACAATTTTTGATTCATTATTTCCATCTTTTCATAAACTCTTTAAGTTTTTCTTCAGTATATCCAATCATTTCGTCGGTAAGTCCGGGATAAACACCAAGCCAAAATGTGTTATTCATAACTTTGTCACTATTTTCTAAATCTCCATTAATTTTATAGGTAACACCTTCCATGCAAGGCTGCCTAACAATATTCCCTGCAAAAATCATTCTTGTTTGAATATTATTTTTTTCCAAGAAATTAACAATATCTGACCTCTTGAATGGCGCCTTATCCTTTATTGTTAATACAAATCCGAATGGGGATAGCTCCGTTTCTTTTGTGTGTTTTGGAAGTATAAAATAATCTTCATAACATTTAAAAATTTTATATAATTTATACCAATTTTTTTGTCTTTTTTTGATGAAAAAAGATAATTTTTCAAGTTGCGCACAACCAACTGCTGCCTGCATATCAGTTATTTTCAAATTATACCCAAGATGTGAGTAAATATATTTATGGTCATAACCAAATGGAAGTTCACCTAATTGCTTAGCGAATCTTTTCCCACAGGTATTATCATGACCTGGTTCACACCAGCAGTCCCGCCCCCAATCTCTAAAAGAAACAATTATTTTTTTTAACTCTATGTCATTGGTTAAAACTGCTCCTCCCTCTCCCATCGTTATATGGTGAGCTGGATAAAAACTACAGGTGGAAATATGACCGAAGGTTCCAGTATATCTTCCTTTATGTTTTGAGCCTAGAGCATCACAGTTATCTTCAATAAACCACAAATCATATTTTTTTACCAGTTCCATAATTTTATCAAGCTCAACAGGACATCCAAGAGTATGAGGAACAAATATCGCTTTCGTCTTTTCTGTTATTGCTTCCTCAATTTTGTCTACCTGAATATTATATGTTCCCAAATCAACATCAATGAAAACAGGAATCAAATTATTTTGAATAATTGGATTTATTGCAGTAGGAAAACCGCAGGCAGTAGTAATCACTTCATCACCAGATTTTAATCTTTTCTCTCCAAGTTTAGGTGATGTCAACGTAGAAACTGCAAGCAGATTTGCTGATGACCCTGAATTGGTTAAAAGACAATATTTTACACCTAAAAATTCAGCAAATTCTTTTTCGAATTGTTTAGCATATCTTCCAGCAGTAAGCCAAAAGTCAAGTGAGGCGTCTACTAAATTTATCATTTCTTTCTCATCATAAAACCTGCCTGCATAATTAATTCTTGTTTCTTCAGGGATAAACTTCTCTTGACTCTTTCTTAATTTGTAAAGCTCTCTTACTTTTCTAAATATTGATTCTCGTATTTCTTTTTTCGAAAGTTGCATTTTTTTATTGCCTGACATTTAAAATCACCAGATTTAGCTTGTCAATATTTACTAAATCTCCTTCAAAATTTTCTCAGATTCATATATAATGCACTCTAATGAAGTAAAAATTGGTGCATATCCTATTTTCTCAGCTTTTTTATTAATAGAAAAATAATTTTTTTTGAAACCTGTAGCATTTATGAAATCTAAATTATCATTAATTGCGTATTTTAAATTATATTTGTCCTTTAAACATTCCAAAATCTCAAATTTAGTCACAGGTTTTAAACTATATACATCAAAAACATCATTAATTGAATGCTTCAAAACACACTTTTCAACTAATTTAAACAAATCTGTTGGATGAACATAATCACGAATTATATCATTCGAATTTGTTATGAATTCTGTATTATTTTTAATACAATTTAAAACTTCTGTTATTAAATACTTTGAATTCATATCAATAAAACGGCTAAAATAATTAAAAACTCTTAAATCTACAATATTAAAATTCACCATAGAACGATGCTTTGCTTCTGAATTAATCTTTGATATTGTATAGTAATCCTGTGCCCCTAGGTTATTAACTTCTATATTTACTAAAGAAGATTCTGAAATTGGGGACCCAAAATCTTTACCATAAGCTGCCCCGCTACTAAAATTAATATAAAGTGTATTATTATTGCTTAGTAAATAATCTAATATTAAATTATCAAATGTCTCTGTTAATCTTAAAATATCTCCACCTAACGCCTTCACTTTTGATGGAGTTCCAGCTCCCACGCAGTTAATTATAACATCATATTTTCCATTATTAAATTCATCCATTTTTTTCAGGTGAATCTTATCATTGTATTCGTAACTAACACATTTAAGAAAAATTCTCAAAGGTTGCAAAGAACGGGCAAATAAAAAAAGTTCATAATTTTGTAAACTTTCACAAAAGTTACTAATTAAGCCTTTTGAAATATGCCCTGTAGCACCAAGGATGGCAATTTTTTTAGGCTTCATCATGCTCACGATACCCTCACTAACTTTTAGACAAATATAAAGATACTATTTGACTGTCTCTTTCTGTATCTACGTGCTGCCAAAAACCAGTATGCTTAAAAGAATAAAGTTCCTTATTAACAACAAGCTCTTCTAGAACATCTGTTTCCAACGTACAATCAGGATTAGTTCTCAATGTCTTCAAGTTAAAAATCGAATTATTAAAAACATAAAATCCACCATTAACATAGTCATTTTGAAGTATCGGTTTTTCTGAAAAACCACGCACTAAATCATCTTCACCATAAAGGCCAAGTATTCTAAAACGAATTGGTGCATGGACTGCGGCTAAGGTTGCCATTT
>JALHTX010000278.1 GCA_022866015.1 Thermoplasmatota archaeon | reverse complement strand
TCAACATCAATTATCTGTATATCAGTTAGAATATCATAATCAGGATCCCAGTATTTATCAGGGATCCCACCAATATTTATATCTATAAAATGATCAATTTTGCCATCATAGTCACCATCAATTGATTTTATACTATACGAGGAATTATCTGGATCTTTATAAACTTCGTATCCATCTGATAAATCATCGTTTACATCTATTGCTGTTTCATTATTGTTATCATCATCTACATCTATATTTTTAGTGAGATGAGTACTACTATTACTACTATTAGATATAATTACTGTCGCATGTGTAGTATTGCAACGGTATACTCCATCACAGTGTTCAAAAGCGGTAACATCTACATTATTTACAAACGTACCTTGATTATATCCTACAGAATCAAATTCAACGATTACACTTTCAGTATCATATAATACTATATCTTTAAATTCCCAAAATATATATTTTTCATCAGGGGATATACTTTTTTCATCGTAATTTGAATTCCCAAGATATATAAGTTTAGAAGGCAATCTATCTATTATTGTAATGTTATTAAGCATATATCCCCCTGTATCTGGGTCTCCATCCACATCATGATATGTTGCTTTTATTCTAAAACGGATTATTTCACCTGGATCTGCATAGTATGTATTTACCCAGTTTTCACCATCCTTTATTGTTTTTTCTAAAATGATTGCGTCCTCTGCAGTACTTATTAAAACAGGGGAGCTTGAAGAGCCATATAATCCTAAATCGGTTGATGGGTAATCTGATAAAATTATACGGGATGATGCTAAAGGTATAAGTATTGATATCATCAGTATTATGCTTACGGCTAGTGCAAATATTTTTTTCATTTTTAATCACTCTTTATTTATAATTATTAATAATTTATATTCTGTTTTATCATATATAAACTTTATTATACAAACGTAGAGAAAAAACGATAAATATACAAAAAAAACAAAAATATCAATCCTAAAATAAATATATGCCACAAACATAGAAATGATAAAGGAAGATGAGGAGAGAAGATAGCAGTAAAAAAAGAATACATACAAACAGAAATATCAGGATTTGACAGATTATTTACACAAACAGGAGTAGAAGAATTCCTCGCAGATGGCGTAATAGTATTTTATAACTTCAGACGAGAAAACGTACGTGAAACAGCATTAGAAATACTAAAAATGCGTGGTGAAAAACACCAAAAGAAAATCGTTGCCTTTAAAATAACAGACACAGGAATAAAAGTATATCCAGAACAAGAAGTCTTCAGCGCAATACAAACCTAAAAAAAACCTAATTTTTTTTACTAAAAAGAATTATATATCATATACATGTTTCATTATTTTAGAAGGAATTTGGGATGCCTGATACAAATACAATAGATTATGAACAAGTTAGTAAAGAAAATTTTAATAGAGCAATTAAAAGAAAAAAACTTGATCATATTTTAAAAGAAAGACTTAAATCTTATAACGAAGGATCAGTAGTAGTTATTAAAACACCTGTTGAAAATTATCTACAAACAAATATTTCTTCTATTAAAACTATGGTTGATAATGGATATGAAGGAATTTATCTAAGTTTTCAAAGACCTTTTAAAAATATATCCAATATCTTTGAACAAAATAATATTGATCTAGAAAAAATTTTTGTTGTAGATTGCGCATCAGTTTTCAGTAACTCAATTCAAGAACCAGATTTTCATAATATTAATTTAGATCCAAATTTTAACATAGAGGATATAGTTGAAAAAATCAATAAAAGCATAGGATATCTAAAAAGTAATAAAAAATTTGTTTTCATAGATTCACTATCCACTCTGGCAGTACATAAATCATTATCAGAAACATTATTATTCTCAGAGTATATGATTAATAAAATAAGAAGAAATAAATCAGATGATGTAACATTTATTTTTAATGTAGCAAAAGAACTAGATAAAAAAAGATATATTCAGAATATAAATGTTTATGCAGATGAACATATACATCTAGGTCTTTGCACTTAAAAATATTTTTTTATATTTTATTTAAAAAAATTAAATTTCTTCTGATTTTTTTTAAAAACATTATCCTACATATAGATATAATTCAGATCTATATTGGTATTGAATTTTTTAAACCATCTATAACAGCAAAAAGTATACATCCTGTGCTGATCATAGACTCTACGATTAAAACTTTTTTATTTACTTACTTTTTTTCTTAATTATTAGGAAAAATATACATAATAATACTGCAATTAATATACCTATAATTAGAAAAATAGGAATATTTATTTCATTAGTGCCATCATCTTTATCTGGAATTTTTGATGAATTATCATCTATAAGTTGATCTGTATGATATACAGCTAATCCATTAATTTTATTATATTGATAATCATAATTACCGTCACCATCTACATCTATAAGATATGTTTCATTTCCTTTTCTATCTAGATCAATTTTTTCCTCTGAATCTAATTTGAAAAATTGATCATATTCTCCATCTATATCATTGTCAATTAAGTATCCGTTTATCTCATCTAATTTTATGAAATCTATATCTATGAATAGTTCATAATTTGTATATCCCGATTTTGCATAGTTTATATCTTCAGCTTGTAATTGTATTATATAAATACCTGCTTTAGTCCATTTGTGAGTAGTATTTATCTTTGTGTTATTTTGTACATAACTAGTTTTTGTGTTTTCTGTATTATCATCCCAATTAAAGATATATCTTATACTATCACCATCTGGGTCCTGTGAAACAACAGCGAATTTATAATCTTTATTTATAGTACCAGATCTAATCCCCTCAACTATAGTCGGTGCCAAAGGATTTTTGTTAGGTTGAGTTATTTTTATTTTTATTGTATCGTTATCTTTTTGTTCATCGTCATCCTTAACTTCCAGTTTCACTATATATTCCCCAGCTTTTGTATATTTATAGGTTGCAGTTGGTTTAGTCGACCAATATGTATCAAAATTTCCATCATTATTAAAATCCCATCTATATCCAGTAATATCTCCATCTGGATCATAACTTTTAGATCCATTAAAAATAATTGAGAAGTTTATGATTCCTTGCCTTTGACTTAGTGAAGCGTCTGCTATAGGAGATATAGGAGTTATATTATTGTTGCCATCATCAGAACTATCATTAGTTAGTATAGTTGCTTTACCATTGGATATTATATGGAGTATTTCAACTGGTTCAGGAGCTGCATTTAATATTTCGCTTTCTTTAATTATTAAATCACAGGAACTACCATTTGAACCAATTGCCTTAAACTTTATCTCTGCAATACATATTTCATTTGATGTAATTCCAGATATATTATATCCAGAGATATTTAAAATTTTATTTGTAGTATTTTTATATGAATATACTTCATACATTTCACATTTATATACATCTATTACTTGAAGAATGGATGTATTATAAGAAATAGATATTTTATATGAGCCTAAATTATTAACATTGTAAACTATGACCTTAGCTGTTTTAATTTGATTATGGGTAAGAGTTATGTTTTCAATACTTAATATTGTGGATAGTTGTGATCTAACTGGGATTATTGATATTAAAATGATAGCAGTAATTAAAATAGCAATATTTTGCTTTCTATTTTTATTTTTTTTAATAATTATCACCCCTATTTATAAATATACTATAATTTTATAAATTTTAAATCAACAACATATATTATTTATAAATAGTTTTTGTATAAATAAAATAGTTTTTGGCTTAAAAATTATTCTAGTTTAATCTATTAAAAATAAATATTAGACTTTTTAATATAAAATTAAATTTTATTTTTTATTCAAAATAACAAATTAATTTCACAATAAAATCTAATTAATTTTAAATTATTCAAATTTTGTAATAAAATATTATATAAGAATATTTATTTTTATTTTGTAAACATTTGAAATAATTTAAAAATAAATTAAAAAAAATATTGTATTTAAAAATATTTAGTGAATATTTAACATAAAAATTACTATTGAATTTCTATGTTATTATTTTTTTTGTTTTCTTTTAAAGAAAAGAAACAAAATTATAAAGATAAATACGATAAATATAATACAAATTATTATTATAAAATTATAAGGGTTATTAGAGTTAGTATTATTGTCATTTGATATAGAGTCTGTTATAGTAATCAATGTAAGATTTTCATTATAATTACAATTTATTATATTAGGTTTTGGATCAGCTGTTAAAAACTCACAGTCTGTAATTTTCAGATAACATGAACTATTAGCAATTCCAATGGCTTTAAATAAAATATCTAAAAGTTCAAATGAACCATTCATCCCCTGAATAGTATAACCGGTTAAAATGACAAATCCATTATCATGACTTATATAAGGAAATATAGAAAAATAACTACTATTAATTTCAATAACATCTATAACATTTGGATCCCAAGACAGATTGATACTAAATGAACCAAGATTTTTAACATCAGATATGTTTAATGCATTCCATTTTTCACTATATCTAGTTATCTTAACATCATCCATGTTAATAGTAACAATATTTTCACTATTCACAATAATAGAAAATGTTAATATAATCATTAATGATAGGGAAATTGTTATAAATTTATCATATTTTTTCATCATCATTCAATCCTGATTTATCATTTATCAAATTTGATTATTAAAATTGTTGTATTATAAAATAAATCTCTGGTTATTAAAATTTTTTAAAAAAAAAATTTTGATAGGAAGAGAGAACTATTTTTCTCCTCCTTTTTTGATTTAATTTTTGTTTTTTTATGGATTTTATGGGTATAATGGACTGTAGTCAGGATCCATACCGCCACTTGCTACATATATAGCAAGATATCTTATATCTCCTGAGTTCAAATAGTGATCATTGTTTACATCACCGTCAGCATGTAAGGGTTTGTAGTTAGGATCATTACCGCCACTTGCTACATATATTGCAATATATCTTATATCACCAGAGTTAACAAATCCATCTCCGTTCATATCTCCGTCGCTGGGGTTGTCACAGTTAATATCTGCATATCCATCGATTGTGTAATGGGCTATTGGGGCTGGAGTAGAAGGATTATCGGTTAGTAGTTCGCTAGCACATATTGTTAGATCACATCCATACTCAACCTCATAAGCTCTTACAAATCCTATTCTTGCTATGATAAAATCACCGGTAAGAGAATTACCACTGTCCATAAGACCTGAGATGAATAAATCACCAGTGTTGTTATTCCATGAGGAAATCGGGGTGTCAAAATCAGATTGGTCAACGCTTGCAACATGTACTTTACTTGAATTAAAGCAGATATGGAAACTACCTGAACCAACCTCATCAGTAATATCTTGAGCACGTAGATAAGCATAGGATATACCAGGTCCACAGTCAATATTTACATCACCCATACTTACACAAGCTTCATCTTCGGGTGGTTCTTCATCACAACAAATCTCGACATAGGCTGTATCTGTGTCTTGTTCTCCTTCATCATCAGTAACGGTTAATGTTACAGTATATGTTCC
>JALHTX010000277.1 GCA_022866015.1 Thermoplasmatota archaeon | reverse complement strand
ATTCATTATCATTCACCTTTTTGTTTTAATGTTTCTCAAAGATTTTTTTACTGCTCTTTATATTCACATTTTTTTAGACAGAGGTATAGAATGGTTATCATCACAACGTTTATCCCACTTAAATGATTTTAACATTTTGTCACAAATATTCTTAACAGCTTGAATGTCTTTGTAAAGGCCGTCCAAGTCAGGCTGTATACTGCCGTATACTTTATTTTTAGAACCTTTAACTAGTAGTTGTATTGCCAATGGCTCAAAAATGCTCTTGAAGGTTTTATTTTGTGACTTTAAAGCAAAATAGATCTCATCCGAAACTTTGAAACTGATCACTCGCATTTATCATACCTCAAAAACTTATCTATAACCGTAGATTACCCCCCCTACCTCACCTGCTTTACCTACCTTTGTTACATAATCTAGCTTAGTTACCTTGCCTACATTAATTGGCTTAAATACCTTACTTACCTTGCCTACTTCGCCTGCATTACCTACCTTAGAACTTTGCTCTTTTTTCTTTTCTTTATCCAGCCTATTTCTTGTTCTTTCTTTAATATTTCTTTCTATTTCTTTTTTTTCTATATTTCTTTTCTTTATTTCTCTTTTGCTTACTTTTATAGAAGTCTCGTTAAGACTGTTATTTCCTATTCTTTGTTGTATTTCTTTTGGGTTTTGTTTATTTTTTGCCATGTTTATGTTCCTCCTTTGGTGCTGGTTCACCAGTAACCCACAATTTGTCATAACTCGTTTTGAAAAAAATGATATTTACGCTGAAGGTTTTTCTAAATTGTTCTACTATTGCATCAATTTTTTCAGGTTCTGTTTCAAAGACTATTGTAGCGTATTTTTTCAAGGAATATCACCTTTGTCGTCATCTGCAGATTTAAAATCAGCTAAAGCTCGCTGATCCACTATCTTAGCCATTTCATATGCTTGGTTTATATCAGTGTTGTAAATCTTGATACTCCAGTTGTAACCCTTCGACATCTTTCTGAGTTCAAAACTGCTGCAGCCTAGCTCACTAGTTAGGATGATCTGATTTGCCATCATCTATCACCTCTGAAAGTTTCTTTTGCATTTCTTTTTTTGAGTATTGCTCGGGGTCTTTAATGCCTAATTTTTTTGCTAAAATTATCTGGCGTTCTGTTGCCTTTATGTCACCCCTAGCAGTAAAATAAAAGAAGGGAGATACATATTTTTCAAAAATACTTAATTCTAAATTGGCGGCTATGTGTCCTTCCACTTTTAAAATGTTTTCAACTATTTTCTTAGAAAAAGTCCAGCCTTCTATTATATGTTCCTCAAATTTCTTTCTTTCATCTGTCATATATTTCTCCCTTGGGATTTAAATGGAGTCCAATTCTCCCATGCTAATACAGATCTAAGTCTGTAGTAACTATCAAAAAACCAGAGCATTTACTTCGTTTTCTCCAGTTCTTTTTCAGTCCAAGCCAGTGCTTGGTCTAAAGTCATTTTTGTTTCTTCTAAAAATTTTTTGCATCTAGGAAATTTATCCAAATCCATGATTATTTTCTCCTTCATTAACCGAATTTTGTTTAAAATTCCAGATAAGAATGCGAATAAAACCTGACTTAGATATATGATATTTTTTTGCTAAAAATTCAATTTTTTTAGATGTCTGAGAATCAATACTGAATGTTTGATTTTTATTCAATTTTTTAATACCCCTTATTTAACATTTGAATAAAATATAAAAATACCAACTAGCTATCAAAAATGTTAGTTACAATGACATCTGCTGAGAAAATATTAAAAAAAGATAAAGTACAAAAAATTTTATCTTACTGGCGAGAAGACCCTAAAAAAGAAGTCCAGTTCTGTATGTTAAGAGAAGAATTTGTTAATAAATATAAAAACTTACAATATATTGAAACAGGTGATATTACTTATTTTAAAGACCCTAAAACAAATATAATTTATTGGGAAAGACCTAAATCACTTTATACTACCGATGTACAACTAAGTAGAGATTTAAAAGATATGGTTGACTGTGGAATATTAGATCACAGGTATGAAAATCAAATAAGGGGTATGCCAAAATCAAATTATAAATTAAGTAATAAATATTTATCAGAACCTCTTAAAATTTGGTATAAAAATTGCATTAATAATACGAAAATTGGTAATATCATACCTTCAACTTCTAATTTATTTTTTTGTTTTCCAAATAAATGTATTAGTAGACTAAATCCTACAATTACAATAGAAGATATTGATAAATTAAATAATATATCCAAAGAAATAGGAAGGAAATTAAATGAGATTTCGGATATATTTATTGAGTTCGGAAAAAGAAAAGCAGCGGATATTTGCATCAAGCTTATAGAAAACTTTGGTTTTGATTATGTTTTAAAAGAATATTTCTATATTTGTATTATCTCAGATTTTGCAGTAGGATTACATTTTCAGGGATATGATTTCAGATTAGAAGAAAATTCAAAGGAAGAATTTGTATATCTTGAGCCTGCAGTAACATATTATAACATAATTATTTCTGCAGCTAAAAAATTTATTCAAAGGAAATATAATTTAGATGAAAAGGCTATTCAACAACTATCAAAAAAATATTATAATGTTAATAATCTTCATAGTTTTATTGGAGAAATATTTCGTGATTTTACTTCTGCATTTTCAAGTTACATCATCATAGGAGAACAACCATACACCTTTTTGGGATGTGAACAAATTCTTTTTTCAGAAGAATATATTTCTAAGTTAAGATCCTGCAAAAACATAAATGATTTAAATAAACTAGCAAAAAAGATAAAAGATGAAAATTTTTTCACCGGATTCCGACCAGTTATTAAATTTGATAAAATTGAACTAATACTTAAAGAAAAACAAAAGCAAGCTATTATTGTCAATAATATTTCACAAATTTTTCAAAAAAATTTAACAAAAAAAATAGAAAAAAATAAAATGCAATCATCTAAAGAGAAATTATCTTTTTTTGATGATATGTACTTCTTTGATAAATATAATAAAATTGGAGATTTTTCCTCTAATGATGAGATAATTGTTAATGGAATTAAATACGAAGATGTTGGTAAATATATAAAATTTGATAAAGATGAAATATACAATAATTTAAAAAATTGGGCTAGACTTTTTAACTTATTATAACAATTTGTTTTTATCATGGGTTGAAGATTTAATTCCGTTATATTTTTCAAGTTTCTCCAATCTAAGTTCTAGTATTTGTGCTTTCATTTCTTCTATTGTTTTCTGCATTTCTGCCATCTGTTTATCTTTTTCTGCAAGTGATTCGTTAATTTCAGTTAGATCGAGAGCATTACTAAAGAACGTCACATTCGGCATACAAACTAGATACTTAGCCCCTCGGTCTTCAATCGTCATCCTATCATACGCTCTTGTCATCTGTGTGGTATGCCCCTCCAGGAAATTGGCGAGATTCGAGTCTCCAAGGTAACCGTTATGGTATTTTCTCAGGATATGCGGGTGGCAAATATCTCTCCTGGTTTTCTCATCCTTACCTATGAACTTGCTCTCCATACCCCCTTTAGCGATGAGTTTCTTCCAGAT
>JALHTX010000276.1 GCA_022866015.1 Thermoplasmatota archaeon | reverse complement strand
GACTTGCAGATTATATTATGAAACCATTTGATAAAGAAACATTACTAAATAGAGTAGATAAAATACTTACTGAAAAGGAATAAAAAGATTATGAGTAAAACAATACTTGTGGTTGATGATGAACCAGATATACTTCTAACTATAGCTCACATCTTTAAAAGAACCAGATTATAAGATACAGAACTAAGAAAATATAAATAACAACAGTTGTTATTTGAGCATATAAAAATAGGGGAACAATTAAATGAAAATATTACTTGTATCACCACATCCAAATTCCAAAAAAAGTTTTCTTAATAAGTTACAATATCCAAGTTTAACTCTACAACAAATCGCAGGTATAACACCAAGAGAACATGATGTCAAAATCATAGATGAAAGATACAAAGACATTGACTTTAACAAACACTACGATCTTGTTGGAATATCTTGTTTAACATATAACTCTTTAAGAGGATATGAAATTTCAAAGGTTTTTAGAGGAAAAAAAATACCTGTTGTTCTTGGAGGATACCATGCATCACTTATGCCTGATGAAGCAAAACAACATGCTGATGCAGTGGTAATAGGTGAAGCAGAATACACCTGGCCTAAAGTGCTACAAGACCTCCAAAAGGGAAAACTTAAACCTTTCTATAAAGCGGATAAGATTGTTGAACCAGAAGATATACCACCTGCAAGACATGATATTGGAGTATATACTCTTGTTTCTGAAGCAATACAAGCATCCAGGGGTTGTCCGACTGGTTGTGAATTCTGCGCTATGAATATAGTAGAAGGAAAAAGATTCCGCGGAAGGCCTATAGATAACCTTATAGATGAGATGAAGACTATTAAATCAAAAAACATCTTTTTTGCAGATGCATCACTAACAATTAACCCACCTTATTCAAAACAGCTTTTTACAAGAATGAAAGAGCTTGATAAAAAATTTTATTGTTTTGGAAATGTAAATGTTTTAACAAAAGATGATGAGTTTTTGGATTTATCCAGGGATGCAGGTGTCGTTAAATGGTATCTGGGGATTGAATCAATTTCTCAAGAGAATATTAACCAATCAGGTAAAGGTACAAATAAAGTAGAAAACTATGCAAAGGCTATCAAAAAAATAAGAGATCATGATATGTTTGTTTGTGGTTTTTTCATGTTTGGATTCGACAATGATACATTAGATATTTTTGATAAAACGCTTCAGGCAATGTACTCATGGGAACTTGACGAGGCATCATTTAGTATTGTAACTCCATATCCTGGTACAAGACTATTTCAAAGATTAGAAAAAGAAAGCCGTATTACTAATTATGATTGGTCAAGATATGCTGAAGGAAATCTTAATTTAAAACCTAAAGGACTAACCGAAGATGAACTTATTGAAGGTATTAAAAGAATCTCAGGTGATTTCTACTCTATTAAAAATATAGCAAAGAGAAGTATTAATGTTAAAGGATCAAACCCAATAAACTTTCTTATACAATTTGCTTCCGGTATGAGTACCAGGCATTTCTATAAAACAGAAAAATTTGCATAAAAAAAAATATAAAATTGTATTTGTGATAAAAAATGAAGATATTATTAGTATTTCCAAGAATTTTACATGGTGCAACAACATATCGTGATAAAGGAAGTTGGACTTCTATTGTCTTTGGATACCCAATTATTACCTTACCACATATGGCGGCAATAACACCAAAAAAATATGATGTAAAACTTGTTAATGAAAATTATGAAGATATTGATTTCGATGAAAATATAGATCTCGTAGGTATAACCTGCTATACAATGACTGCACCGCGTGTATATGAAATCGCAGATGAATTCAGAAGACGAGGTAAAAAAGTAGTACTAGGCGGTTATCATCCAACCGCAATGCCAAAAGAGGCATTGCAACATGCAGATTCTATTATACTAGGTATGGCCGAAGCAAGCTGGCAAAAACTTTTAGAAGATGCAGAAAAAGGAAAACTCAAAAAGATCTATGAAAAAGATACAAACTACGATATGGCAGATATACCTCCAATCCGTCGTGACTTAATTAAACATAATCCTATACTTGGAGCGATACAAACAACAAGAGGATGCACAAATGAATGCGAATTTTGTGCAATAAGTAGTTTTTGTGAGCATGGTGTAAAACATAGACCTATAAAAAATGTTATAGAAGAACTTAAACAGATGGAGAATAGAATTTTTATTTTTCACGATCCACATTTAACAACGAACAGAAAATATGCAACAGAACTTTTCAAAGAAATGATAAAAAACAAGATTAATAAAAAATGGGTTGCAAATGGTACTACAAATGTTTTATTAAAAACAGATGAAGACTTTTTAGATCTTGCAAGAAAAGCAGGATGCGTTGAATGGTTCGTAGGTTTTGAATCAGTAAGTCAAGCAGCTTTAAACGGGATTAAAAAAACTCATAATAAAGTTGAAGAGTTTGAAAAAATAATTAAAAGAGTACATAAATATGATATGACTATACAAGGTGGCATAATCTTTGGTTTTGATGAAGATACACCAGATATTTTTGATACAACACTTAAAAAAATAAATGAACTAGATATAGATGCTGTGGAAATAAATATACTCACGCCATATCCTGGGACACCACTTTTTGAAAGACTTGATAAAGCGGGTAGAATATTTACAAAAGACTGGTCAAAATACAACCAGGTCGAAATTGTTTATGAACCAAAAAACATGACAGTAAAAGAATTATATGAAGGTACACGTAAAGTTGCAAAAGAATGTTACTCATGGCCAAATATAATAAAAAGAAATCTTAAAATATTTAAAACTGTGGGAATAATTGGTGGTCTACTTCCAGCAGGTGCAAATGTAAACTTTAGGAGATACTATAAACAAGATTTTAATTTCTAAGGCGATTTAATATCATTTTTTTCTTTTGATAAAATTTCATTTTTGTATGATTTTATTGAAAAAAATATTGTTAAAGATTTTAAGGACAGATATATTTCTCTAATTCAAGGCACAGGTTAAAACATTCCTTTTAAGGAAAATACATTCGATGTAGTTTTAAATATAAGTTTATTACACCATATAAAACCAGATGAACAAAGAATAGTTATATAAGAAGTGTTTAGAGTACTTAAAAAAAAGGAACAATATTTATTATAGAGACCATCCATCCAAAAAAAATATTTGCAATAATTTTTAGAACCGTTGAGAGAATAATTGTAGGTCAAATATTCCATGTCAATCCAGATAAACTAGCTGATAGATTAAAAAAGATTGGATTTAGTAATATCAAAATTTATTTTCCTAAAGAGTTTAATTGGAAATATGCTGGCAAAGTAATTAAATAAAGATCATTCTTGTACTATTAATTTGAACTTACCTGTTTTTTTATCCATAGATAAATTATCAACAATTTTTATTTGAAATTTAACATTTGTAAATTTTTTCTCATAAAGCAGTTTGTCTAATTTTTCAGCAATATTTTTCTTTATTTCTTCTTTGTTTTTTGAAGTAATAACTGCTCTGAATACAAAAGAGGTTTTACTTTTAATTGCGATTTGAAGTTTGTCTAAACCTTTTACGTAAAAATCAGTAAAAATCAATGGATGAATAAAATCCATCTTTCCTTCATTGTTTTCAAACCATATGACGAATTCTGCTCTTCCAACAATATCTTCTACTAATGTAAAAGGAAGTATATCTTTTACATCATTTTTTATTTTTACATAATCATCTATTCTATAACGAATAATCGGCTCAGTTTTATTGAAAAGATTTGTTAGAAGAATATGATCTTCTTTGTCTTCTATTAGAGAAATATCATCAATTAAATATATTCCATTATATTCATCTTTACCAAAACCACATACTACACATTCTGCAAATCCATAAAGATTTGACATAGGTGCATTAAATATTTTTGTAATATATTTTTTGTCTTTTTGATTAATTCCTTCACCACAGTTTGTAAGGGTCTTTGGTTTTATATTCAATAGACTTTGTTCTTGTTTTTTTGCTAAAATTTTAAGACTATTGAAATAACCACCAAGAATATCTGGTTGAAAATCATTTAGTTTTCTTATAATCTCATCAATTGGTTCATTAACATCTAGTATAAGTGGTTTGCAGAATAGACTTGTAAGACCTTTTCCACTCCATGATATAAAGCTATTACCTGTGAAATGCCCGCCAGTAGCACCTATAAAGGCAGATTTATTTCTTTTGAAATTAAAGTTGAATAATTTTGTAATATATGGATAAAAAGTATCCCATTCTTTTTTTGTATAAACAAAAATACCTACTTTCCCAGATGATCCTGATGTATGAATTACATGGTATTTATTTTTGAATAAATCATCTGGGTTTTTACTTTCATCTATAAATTCAAGTAATTCTTTTTTTTTCAGATCATCAACTGTTAAAACATCGTCAAAGTGCTGCATTATATTATTTTTATCAACTGTAGGTATTTTTTCAAGCTCAATTGTGTCTAAATCTTTTTCATCAATTCCATTTGATGCATAAAAATCATGATAAAATTTTGAGTTCTTATAGGCATATTTTAAAATTTTTCTAAGTTTTTTATCCTGTAATTTTAATATTTTTTGACGAGAATACTTTTCATGAATTTTTAATTCTAAGAAACTGCGAATCATTGTAATTACACTCAATATATATTGCCCCCAAATGTCACTTAAACAGTATATTAGAAGATACATTTTATATATAAATATATTATTTCAAAAGACGAATTTTGTTATTTATAGGGGAAAAAATGTAATATGAATCAATTTGCAAATCCAAAATTTCTTTTTAAAATTCTCAAAAGTTACATATTTGATATTGATAGACTATGGGAAATAAATGAGAAAAACCTAAGAAAATACCAAGATAACGCGATAAGAAGTATGATAAAATATGCATATACTGTTCCACTATATCATGATAAATACAAAAAAGCAGGAATTCATCCAGAGGATATAAAAGGAATTAAAGATCTATCGAAACTGCCATTTATTACAAAAGATGATATAAGAAATAACTATCCAAATGGCATTATTTCTAAGAATTTTAATGAAAAAAATGGTTTTGTTATTTCTACTTCAGGATCTACTGGAAAACCTGTTTTTATATATATAGACAGAGTTTCTGCAATAAGAAGTCTTCTTATTTTTGCAAGAGAATTAAAAGCATATAATGGAAGTTGGAGAAAATCTAAAGTCGCTTTAATAATAGATTTAGAGCCAGGAAGCGCAGAAAATACCTTTTTCTCTGAAAGCATAACTCCTTTTCTTAAAAGATTTTTTTATCTTGAAAATATTAAATATATTCATCTTGGAGATAAACCTAAAAAAATAATCAAAGAATTAGATGATTTTAATCCAGAATATCTTGGTTCTGATCCAAATATGCTCAGACAGCTTGCGTATCTTAAAAATGAAGGATATGGTAAAAATGTAAATCCAAAATATCTTTTTTCAAGTGGCTCTATGCTTGATGATTATACAAAAAATTATGTTGAAAAAGTATTTAACACAAAAGTTTTTGATATTTATAGCACAACCGAGGCAGGACCTCTTGCTTTTGAATGCCTAAACGGTAATTATCATATTCACTCAGATTTTGTATATCTAGAGTTTCTTGATGATAAAAATAAACCTGTTGACTTTGGAGAACCAGGTCATACTGTTATTACAAAACTATATGGTAAAGGTACCCCTATTATAAGATATACAGGCATCGATGATATAGCAATACCCATTAAAAAAGATGGCTGTTGCAAAATTACTTCTCAGATGATAAAAAAGATAGAAGGACGGGTATCAGAACTCATTTATCTACCTGATGGAAAAACATTATCTCCACTCTCAGTAACAGGAATACCTGCAAAGGTTATGCAAAAATTCAACTGCTATAAAATAAAACAATTTCAGATAATTCAGCATAATCTTAAGGATATCGAAATTTATATAGTACTTGATAAAAAACAGAAAAAAGCTCAAGTAACTGATGAAGAAATTTTCAAAGAACTTCATAAAAAGTTTTCTGAAAAAATAGGAAATAATGTTAATATTAAAATTACACAAACAAATGAAATACAGAAAGATGCAAAAGCAGATCAAGTAAAAGTAATAGTTTCAAAAGTAAAAAAATAATTATTGTTTTTTCTTAAGAAGAAGAGAATCTACTATTCCAAAACACTGTGATTGCACGTTTTTTTTAATTAAAAAATATTTGGATAAATCAAGATACTTATCGTCAATTTTTGCTTTTCCATCTTTTAGAACTGTTCTAAATATCACTTCTGTTGATTTTTTAATATTTTTAGATAAATTATCAATCATTTCTTTTTGTTTTCTGATACCATAAAGTACAAATATAATATCAAAATCTTTTAGGCAATAGTCTACTCCATCACCTTGTATAATATTAATTCTATCTTCAAGATTTAGACTTTTTATGTATTTAATTGATTCTTTTACAGCTTTTTCATCTGTATCAATAGCAGTGATTTTAGCATTTGTTTTACGGGCAATTAGTATAGGTGTCGCAGATAGAGTACCACTTCCGACAACAAGTATTAAATGTTCTTTAGAAGTTTTAATCATGCTTAGTTCTTTTTCAACCATTTCTTCATATATATCAAGATAAATTGAGGAAATTATTTCAAATTTAAAAGCAATTTTTTCAAAAAAAGCAAATGAAATATCCATAAAAAATTTCAAGGACCCTGGTTTCATTTTGGAACCTATATGCTGAAAAATTGTGTTTTTGAAAGTCAAGAAACATTTTTTAATCACAACTAAAAGCCTCCTTAAATTTATTTGATATAGTTTTCAGATATTAACCATTCATTTATTTTTTTTAATCCCTCTTCATAATTTACTTTTATACTATATTTTAGTAATTTTTTTGCTTTTTCAATTGATATATGATCATAATTAGTCAAAATATTAACAGAAACAGGTGTAACCCAGGGTTTTATTTTAAAAATCTTATTTAAAAAAATCATGATTCTTCCAATTCTAAGAGCAGTTTTTTTAGATATATTTCTGCTAACAGGTTTTAGTTTTGCTATCTCTGCTAGATCATCAAAATATTTTTTCCAGGTAATTGAATAATCATCGTCAGTTATATTAAAATCTTCTCCAATCGCTTGCTTGTTTTTTAAAGATAAGATAATTGCATCAAGTAGATTGTCGATATATGTATGAAGAAAAATTCCCTTTCCATCGTCTATAAGAGAGATCCTATTTTTTTTCAATGATTCTAGGATACGTAGAACCCAAATTGTCGCTCCAGGGCCATAAACATTACCTGGTCTGATTATTACAACAGGAAAATTATTTTCCTTGTATTTTTCTAAAAGAAAATTTTCAGCCATATGTTTTGTCTTTGCATATAAACCAAAATCCGAGCTAGATTCATATCTAATGTGACTTAGAAAGATAAAACGCTTTACATTATATTTTTCAGACAAGATTGCCAGATTTTTAGTCCCATGGTAATTTATATCATAAAAAGGTTGTTGGAGCCCGTAGTCGTTTACATGCGCAGCACAATGAATAACATAATCTACATCTTTGAATGCTTCTTTGATTGAATTTATATCTGTGATATCACCAGTTATATATTCTGCCTTATCTTCTTTTTTAAGAGGTATTGAATTATGAATAATTGCTTTAACTTGGTATCCTTCTCTTATAAGTCTTGAAACCACTGAACTACCGATAAATCCTGCTGCGCCTGTTACTAAACATTTCATTTATTTTTTCTCCTCAAATTCATATCTTTTTCTAAGAAGTATTTGAGATAAAACAGTAATTGTTAAAGCTAATATTAAAATAACAAGGGCAATTGAGTTTTCTGCTATTCCAAATATTAAGGCAGATGCAAGAATTATTCTTTCTATTACAAAAAACTCATGAAATTTCAAAGCACGTTTCCTTGTATAATTATTGATTGATTTGAAAAGATAAACATACATTAAAAATATGATTAAAATATCTACAGATAATAAGTAATAAAAATCAATTTTTAAAAAGTTATAATAAAAGGTAATACCTATCAAAATAAAATACCACACAAATGTAAGAAACAATGAGATAAAAATAGAGTTTTTCAAACCATATTTTACAGGAATTGTAAAATATCCTCCTTTCTTATCACCCGGTATATCTCTGATTGCTCCTACAAGATTGCTATTTGTATCATGAACTAAAAAAACAAGTGATAAGATCCAGATATAAATAGGTATAAACTCTGTTGATTGCCTTACTGAAAAAACACCATAAAAAAATGCAGCAACAGTTACTACTCCTCTATTGATATTACCTAGAATTCCTTTAGATTTTGAAATTTTTGCATATACTAATACTAAAAATGCTACAACAAAAACAAGAGCAAGATTGTATATTCCTAAATAAAATGATAATATCAATCCTGTTCCTGCAAATATTGCACCTATGAACAATGCTTCATAAGGATGTATTCTACCAGAGGGAATTGGCCTATGCGATTTCTCGATTTTATCAAGTTTTCTGTCAAGAAAATCAGATAAATAAAGGCCAGCGATCCATCCCATCATAGGTATAATGAATGCTAGAAAAGCAATGTGAAATGGTGGAAAAGAACCATTCATAATACAAGAACCCGCTAGGCTTACTAGCCCGCACCATATAACTGTATAAAGTCTCCATGTTTCCAAATGGGCAAATAGTTTATCCTTAATACCAGGTTTTTTTATTATAATTTTTTACCCCCCGTAAATTGATATAATATAGCTTTATAAAACCTTTACATAAAATACAAGATAAAATGCCATAATTTAAAAACATATTATAGATATACTATTATTAATATTACATATAACATTTTAGTATAAAAATGGTGAGAAGAGAAATGAAAAAGATAATGGTTGTAGATAATGAACCAGATATAGTTGATTTAACACGCACAGTCCTTGAGCTTGGTGGATACCAGGTTGTAACAGCATATAGCGGTGAAGAATGCCTTAGACGCCTTGAAAAAGAAAAAGTCGATTTAG
Organism: Thermoplasmatota archaeon; assembly: GCA_022866015.1. Classification (GTDB taxonomy): domain Archaea; phylum Thermoplasmatota; class E2; order DHVEG-1; family DHVEG-1; genus PFL35. Next base: position 282 of record JALHTX010000276.1, on the reverse strand, counting down.
TATTATTAGATATTATGATGCCTGGTATGAGTGGTTGGGATGTATTTAACAGGATAAATAAGAAATCAACTCAGATAAAAGTAGCATTTATGAGTGTTCTTGAAATATCAGATAAAAGAAAACAAGTGCTTATTGATGAAGGACTTGCAGATTATATTATGAAACCATTTGATAAAGAAACATTACTAAATAGAGTAGATAAAATACTTACTGAAAAGGAATAAAAAGATTATGAGTAAAACAATACTTGTGGTTGATGATGAACCAGATATACTTCTAACT
>JALHTX010000275.1 GCA_022866015.1 Thermoplasmatota archaeon | reverse complement strand
CAATCAAAGGACCGGAGAACTATCAGTATATCGCTTCTTTGCTTGCAACTTGGAAGTTGCAAGGTCATAATATTGTTGAGGAAACTGAAAATCTTCTCAGGCGAGAACTCTGCTTATCTGGGGCTTGACAAATACAAAAAATTTATTAATTCTTAAAATATTCATATAGTATACGAAGATTTTCATTTGTATTGGGTTTTTGTTGGTACAACCTACCTCTTCTAAAAACCCAATACTACCCCCTATTTTTTCTTTTTTTATGCATTTAAATTATTTTTTATACTAATTTTTAGTTATAGTATTTTATAATAGAATAATTTTTTTTTAATTTTTTAATATATATTCATAGCTGTTAAAAATTAGCAAGTACGCCGAACCCTCACTTTCAAGTATACTGACTCCGCTTTCAAATACTCTGGTTTAGCTTTCGTTTACACTAGCTCCTGAGAGATAAACTCCAGCGTTTAAGATACATTGTGCCTCGGCGAGGATTCTACACATTGTTGATTATGATTTTAAGTAAAAAGTTTATATTCAACGAAATATATTTTAATAATATGGTCGAAACATGGGATTAAGAGTTACCTGATTTTTTAGGATTTATTCCATTCCTCTTAGCAATGCCAGTCGTACTTTCCTAAATCAAAGAATTTTAAAAAGATCCTTAGGGCTATCTATTATAAAATCAGGTGAAACAATTTTTAATTGCTCTTTATCATGCCAACCCCAACCAACTGCAGCAGTTTTAACACCTGATTTTATACCTTCTAAAATATCTCCTCGTGTATCACCGATATAAAAATAATTACAATTAGGGTTATTCTTTTTAATTTTTAGAATTTTTTCAATTTTACTTGCACCGGTATCAGAACCATAAATTTCTTTGAAAAAACCAAATAACTTTTGAGATCTTAAATACTTTTCAACAACCTGGATTTCATTTGATGTTACAATAAAAAGCAAATTATTTTTTGAAAGGACTTTTAAAACATCAGTGATTCCGTTGAAAGGTTTCAATTTATTCTGATTTTTTATTAACGCATTTCGCATTCGAAAAACAATGCGTAAAATTTCCTCTTTTGTCATACCCATCGCATACATACTTTCATACATATTGTTTTCAAAAAGCCTTAAAAAATCATCTTTCGTTGCAATACTATTCCATCCTTCTTTTTTACAAGCATTTATAAAATTAGTCATAAAAATCTCAAAAGAATCAACAATTACACCATCGTAATCAAAAATTAAAACATTTTTCATTTTAATTCGTAGGAAAACAAAAAATGGTATTAATAATTTTTTATTAATAATCCTTAAATAAACACCTATGATTAATAACAAACGTGAGTTGATGGATAATATCGGTAAATATCAAGTTAAACCATTTACAAAATACAGAAGAAACATAGAACTAATCACAAAAGAAGGATGGCGTAAAAGAAATACACATACAATTATTGAAATAGATGTTACAAACGCTAGAGAAATGATTCAAAAACATAAAGAAAAAACAGGTGAAACGATATCCTTTACAGCATGGGTTATAAAATGTGTTGCTCAAACATTAAGTGAAAATAAAGATTTTAATGCTTATAGACACGGAAAAAAAAAATAATTGTTTTTGATGATGTTGATATAGCAGTACCTATTGAAAAAATAGTGAAAGATGAAGCAAGACCAAGAGTTTGTCTTATAAGAAAAGCAAATGAAAAAAGTATTAAAGAAATTTAAAATGAAATACATATAGTTCAAAAAGAAGATGTATCTGAAGATACAGAAGTACTTGGTCATAAAACCACACGACTTGAAAAGTTT
>JALHTX010000274.1 GCA_022866015.1 Thermoplasmatota archaeon | reverse complement strand
GACTTGCAGATTATATTATGAAACCATTTGATAAAGAAACATTACTAAATAGAGTAGATAAAATACTTACTGAAAAGGAATAAAAAGATTATGAGTAAAACAATACTTGTGGTTGATGATGAACCAGATATACTTCTAACTGTAGCTCAGACTTTAGAAATATATGGTTACAATATAATTAAGGCAAAAAATGGTCAGGAATGCATAGAAAAACTATGTGAGATGAAAGGTAATCCTGATTTAGTTTTATTAGATATTATGATGCCTGAAATAAGCGGATGGGATGTAGCAGCAAAGATAAAAGATAATCCTGATTGGAAAAAAATACCGATAGTATTTCTTACTGCAAAAGGTGATACTATGAGTATGGGGATGGGAAATCTTGCTACGGTGGATTATATTGTAAAACCTTTTGATGTTAAAGATTTGAAACAAAGACTGGAAAAAATACTTAAAAAACCTTAAAAAAATCTTTTTTCTGGTAAGATTTGTACAACAAAACCTTTTAAAAGGTTTTTATATAAAATATATACTAGAGTTGATAGGTTTGATTTGTAGTGACTGTAAAATAAGGTTTGGAATAAATGGTGTAAACTTTTGGAGTGCTAAAAAAGGTAAATGTGAAAATTGTAAAAAAAATTAAAAAAAATTTATTTTTATTAAACTAGTTAAAAATTGAAAATTAGTATTTCTATTTCTTTGTTGGCAGCAGAAAAATGCTTTTCCTAAGCCGATGGAGGGATATCAGAAAAAGGTTTAATTTATTAACGATTTTTTATGGTAAAAATTACGATTTTTTCCATATTTTTCTAATATTAAATGTATAGTAATATATTGTGTCAATGTTTTTTAGAAATGAAAAACAGTATAACAAAATTAGTACAGGGAAAGGGATTTGGATACAAAGAGATTTAAAAATCATTTAAAGTCTCAAAAAAGGTTGAACAGACGAAAAAATGGATGGTAATCAGTTCTATAACGCTTGTGAATTCTTCAAGAAATAAAGAAAAATGCTATTGCTATAATTAGATAAACACTAATTAACTGCGCTCCTTCAAGCCAGTTGCATCTACCATCGGCAGAGAGATAGTTTATAATCATAACAGCAAGTACTACAGATAGTATTTCAAATGGTGTAAAAACAAGCGAAAAACCGAATTTAAAAACCTGACTTATGAGCATAAGAATTGGAACGACAAACAATGCAATTTGTATCGCACTGCTTAAACCAATTTCAATCGAAACGTCCAATTTGTTTTCCAACGCAAAATGTATTGCGGTTGATTTCTCTGCGATATTTGTGATGATTGCGATTACAACTACTCCAATAAAAATCATTGAAATGTGCATTGTTGATGCGGCCTCATCTATTCCTCTAACAAGGAACTCAGATTCTACCGCAACTACAATCATTGTAAGTAATAAAATTAGTGAAGCATATCGTCGAGTCATCGTCGGTTTTTCGTGTGTTGCCTTCATTTCGTCGCTTGCATCAAAAAGATCTTTATGGGTCAATAGAGAAAATACCAATCCTGCAATATAGATTAATGCCATCACAATTGCAACAGCGATGCTTAAGTTCTGATTATTTGAGTCGTTTGGTTTAAGAAATGCATAGGCGCTAGGGATTGATAAACCTGCCACAACTATAATAAGCATGGTAGCAGAGATTGCTATAGTCTCATTATTGAATCTTTGATGTTTATAGCGTAAGCCTCCAAACAACACACTTAAACCAACCAATAACAAGATATTTCCAACAATACTTCCAATAAGAGACGCTTTTACTACATCTATAAAACCATTTTTTAGAGCAAAGATAGCAATGATCAACTCGATAGCATTTCCAAATGTGGCCGAAACAAGACCACTGATGGTTGGATTTGTTTGAAGTGAAATCTCTTTTGTCGTATATCCTAAGATTCGTGCAAGAGGAATGATAGATAAAATAGAAGTAATAAAAGTTAAAGTCTTATTTTCCGTAAACAAACCAAAAAAGATACTTATTGGTATAAAAATAAGTAATAAATAGAAAAATTTACCAATTCTAAGTTTTTTGGAAATTGATTGAATGATAGGTAGAGTATAGACATTTTTTGCAACTATTCCACGTTTGACAACAAAGGGAGTCATGCGAAATAGATTGAGAGAGTTTTGATAAATAAATGTTTCGTAATGATAGGTTTTGCACATAAACTGGATAAAGAGATGTTGCACAATAATTAAAATGAGGAAATGAAATCAGTGTAAAAAAATTAGTGCAGGGAAAAGGGATTTGAACCACAGGTATAAAGCCCTCTTGTAGTTTTATATTTTTAAGGTCGCCAACAGGAGAAAAATGCTTTTCCCAAGCCGATGGAGGGAGTTGAACCCTCGACCTGCTGATTACGAATCAGCCGCTCAACCGGGCTAAGCTACATCGGCAAACAAAGGTTTTGAATAAAATATTGTAATAAAAAACTGCCTATATGTTTGTTTTTTATCGCAACATCTTTTTACCAACTTAAGTTACAATATACATAATGATTTGTGGTGTTGATGAAGCAGGAAGAGGACCAGTAATTGGTCCCCTTGTAGTTGCCGGTGTGAATTTTAATGATGATTCAAAACTTATTGAGTTTAAAGTAAAAGATTCAAAGAAGCTTACTCCAAAAAGACGTGAGATACTCGCTGTGAAGATAAAACAGAACTGTATTAGTTATGAAATTTTGGTGATTCCTGCAAAAGATATAGATGATATGCGAAAGGTTATGACTTTAAATGAAATTGAAGTTAATGCTTTTTCAAAAATAATTAAGAAATTAAAGCCTGATATTTGTTATGTTGATTCTGCAGATGTTAACGAAAAACGTTTTGCAGATGATATTCTTGCTAATCTTTCTTTTAAACCAGATATTGTTTCAAAACATAAAGCAGATGATATTTATCCTGTTGTTAGTGCTGCATCTATTATTGCAAAAACTAAAAGAGATGAAGAGATTAGAAACATTGCTATGGAACTTGAAAAAAAACTTAATCTTCCTATGGGTAGTGGTTATCCTGCAGATCCTATAACACAAAAGTTTCTAAGAAAATGGCTTGATAGACATAAAAGTCTGCCACCACATGTTAGGCGTTCTTGGGCGACTACAAAAAATATTTTAAAAGAAAAAAGCATTAAAAAAATCGATGATTTTTAAAAAAAGATTTAAGTATAATTGAAAAATTTTATACTAAAAACAATCTATAATTATTTTCGAAACTATGCTACATTTATTGTATTATTTTTTTGTACCAAAAACTGTACCATTTTTCTCCTTTAATAATTAAATTAACTTAGAAAGATATTTAAATTAAGTAGTAATTACTATTTTTATGAAAAACGACTTGATTGAAACTTTTCTGAACAAAAGGTTAATTACATCACCAAATACAAGAGCTAGTTATAGGGCGTCAATTGAAAGCTACTTTAAACTAATATGTGAAGATATAAATACATATTTTAACAATGGACACACCCTTGAGAAATATGAAAATGACCTTAATGAAGTATACATGATACATGAAAAGAATGGAAAGCCTTACCTATCACGAAGGGTATACTTCTCTGGCATAAAACAATTCATGGTAGCAAATGATAAACGATTACGAGACTTGGAGTTCTGGGATATACTTAAAAACCGAGTGAAGGGAGCCGAACCTGTCAGCGATGAATGCATACTCAACAAAAAGGATATAAAAGAAATACTGAGTCATGGGAACACTCTCTCACGTGCTTTGTTCTTGACTTTGGTATCAAGTGGGCGTCGAATAGGCGAGATACTCGCAATAACACCTGAGGATATTGATCTTACAAGGACACCTGCTACAATCATTATAAAAAAGGGACTTGTAGGAAAAAATATAACGCAGACGACCAAGACAAAGCAGAAAACCATCACCTTTATTTCTGAGGAAGCAAAAGAAGCTCTTATAGCATGGTTGAAGGAACGGGACATCTATCTTAAACAAGCCATGAACACATCCCATTTTCATAAGAAAAACCCGAATGATAATAGAATATTTCCGATGGGTTATGATAATGCTCTTTATATCTGGAAGAAACTCATCGCTAAGGGAGGTATGGAGAGCAAGTTCATAGGTAAGGATGAGAAAACCAGGCGGGATATTTGCCACCCTCATATCCTGAGAAAATATCATAACGGTTACCTTGGAGACTCAAATCTAGCCAACTTCCTAGAGGGTCATTCTACACAGATGACAAGGGCGTATGATAGGATGACGATTGAAGATCGAGGGGCTAAGTATCTAGCTTGCATGCCGAATATGACGTTCTTTAGTAATACTCCAGATCTAACCGAAATCAACGAATCACTTGCAGAAAAAGATAAACAAATTCAAAATATGCAACAGGAAATGCAAGTTATAAGGATGGAACTTTTAGAAGTAAAAATGAAACAAGTACAAGAATTACAAAAATTAAAACTAGAAAAAAAGAAATATTAAAAAACAAAGATAAAAATTATTTAATTTGACTTAAAATCTACGAGAATTTTATCTGTTATTAAATCTGAGATTGTTCTATTGAAAAAATCTACTTTGAACAAATCTTGTTTATTATTTTTTAGATTTTCTTCAAATTTATTACCAAAAGGCAACAACCGATATATTGCCATTTTTTCATCAAAAAGACCCAATATCATACATACGTTACATAGTAAAATTAAATCGTCTAACATAAGATTAGCTTTTTTTTTAATTCTATGTTTAAAAACTCTTTTATAATCATTTGAGAAATCTTTAAAATATAAACTTAATTCTGCAGTAACTTGATTTATCTCTTTTGGTAACTCTATTTTTCGTTTAAATTTTTTACCTTTTAATTCTTTTTTATCTAATTCTTGTTTTAGTGTATTTTTTTCAAGTAATAAATCCAATAAATGATTATATTTTTTTGATATATCCTTTAAAATTTTTCTTTCTTTTTTACTTAACATATTTACCAATAATACAATTAATAATATAAACGTTACTATTTTTAGTAATGTTTTTAAAAATATTTAAATGAAATTAAACACTAAAAAGTATAATATTCTCCATATATCATACAAAAAAAATATTACCACAATGTATATATATAGCTTTGTTGAGATATTCTCTGAAAAAAATGGGAAAAATTAATTGTTCAGATGAGGCAATCGAAAATTTGAGATTTGCTGTTTTACAAAAATACAAAAAAATCTATGGTGTATTAAAAAAAGAGGTCGACAAAGCTCTAGCAGAAAGAACAAAAAAAATTCTTTTAGATCTACCAATTGAAAAGGAGAAAACGACATGAATTTTTTAGAATACAAAGACGCTAAAGATTATTTGGACAAAACAGGGCTATCTGTTGAAAATGGATTAATAATTGTTGAGGCTGAATTAAAAAAATTAAAAGATGAAAATAAAAATATGGTAGGATGCAAAAAAAAATTGAATCTAAAAAGGTGAACTAAAAAATCAGAGGTGTAATGTAAAAAATGTTAAATAAAGAGGAAATTTTACTTTTTTTAGGTGAACTAATATCCGTTGGGGTGCAACATACGGTGCTTCCTGAGAGGCTTTTTTTTTATTATGGTGTTCTCATCAAAGTAGATGAAAATGCATTGACACTTAGAACTAATGACGGATTTAAAATTGTACCGATAGAACAAGTTCTGGATATTCATACTGACAATTGGAGGAAATAAGATATGCTATTTACTAATTCTTCATCAATAAATTTGTCTTCATCCATATTTTGTATGATATCCTATTATGGTTTAAAAATTATTGGGAGGTGTTTTTGATTTATACTGATACTTCCTTAAATAAGGAACCCTGGATTAGTCGTTTTTTTGGTCGACTATGCTTTTATATCCATAAGTGGTTTTTACTTATTCTCATTATTATTATTCTGTTTTTATTATATTATTATACCGAGGTTTTTAAATGAAATGCTTAAACACCTATGGTTGCCAGAATGAAGCAGTAGTTGGTTCTAATTTCTGTAGTGAAAAATGCAGATTTATCTATCGTGGAGAACTTGAACCTGATTATTCAAATTATAAGCCTTATACTGAATCAGATAAGAAAAAGAAAATCGTTGATTATATATTTCAAAAATACTATGGTTGTAACCAAGAACAGAAAAAACCACCTGGGGTTAAACCTGGTACTAAAAGAGGAAGTTACAATAAACCAGGTTTGGAGAAAAAAGAAAAACTACTAAAAGAAAGACAACACAAAAAAAGTAATCGTTTACGAGTAAGGCGTTACAGACAGCGTAAAAAAGAACTACAACTAAAACAAAAGGGGTTGGGTTTCAATGAGATGTAACGCTATTTTAAAGGGAACCTATACCAACATACCAGTTTGTTTTAAATTGTGTTTTTTTACAGATAGGAAAAAATGTGAAAAGCGTTACACATCGATGTTTTTAGTATGGTTTAGAAAAATTATAATGAACTCAGAATTTTTCAACAGGCTATATATGTACTATTATGGAGTAATTCGTGTATTGAAAATAAATTTGATTTTTGTTTAATAAAAAATATTTCTTCTAAAATTGATGGGTTATTAAGCATTGCATTATCAGTTCCGATAAGAAATTTTGTATCTGTTTTTCTTATGAGTTTATAATTTGGTTGAATACCAAAAAAATAATTGGAGCGAGGACAAATAATAACAGGTATATTATTTTCTTTAACTTTGATAAAATCAGATTCTGTAGCTTTAATCATATGAACAAGAAAATCAGGTTTCAGATCAAGAATATGATCGATATCTTCTCTGATACATTCAGATGCATGAAGACCAAACATTTTATTCTTTTTTTTAACATGTTTTGCAATTTTTACAATTTCAGGATATTCCCAGTCAGAAATACTACTTAAACCTATACCATTGGAATAATTTAATAAATCATTAATCTCTTTAGAAGTATATTTTAAATTGTTGGGTCTTGAAAAAATAATCGGTGAAATATTTTGGTTTTTTAAAGCAAGATTAAGAAGATTTAAACCATTGATTCCTCCTTCTCTAAAATCACAAAAAATAGACACACCTGATTTTTTCATCTCATGAATAGAATCTATCATACCATTTACTATTTCTTTATTAGAGGTACGACATAGTAATTTATGTTTTAAACCGTTTGGAGGACCAACAAGTTCTTCTAGATTTTTTGGTAATTTAGCATGTTTCTTTTTAATAAAAGAATCACCAATGTGAGTATGTACGTTTACAAAGGTTGGGATAATTAATCCTTTTGCAACTGGTTTTTTTGGACAAGTGCCTTTCTCTGTTGTAATTATTTTATTTTTTTCAAAACTAATATATCCTTTGAGAAAACCATCAATTGTTAGAATTTCTCCTGAAACAAATTCCATTGAAAAAATAAATATAGAAAGGGTGTTTAAATCTTCACCTTATTTCATTGTTTTAACCCATTCATATACTGGTTCAACAAGTTTTTTTATACGTTCTTTTTCTTTATTCATAGGTGATGGTTTCCAGTTATTTGCCGGTTCAAAATGAAAATCGGTTACTGCGCCGATGCGCTGTTCTTTTGGTTTAAATACAATTTTTAAT
>JALHTX010000029.1 GCA_022866015.1 Thermoplasmatota archaeon | reverse complement strand
AAGAAGATTTTTGAAAAGCATCCTGGGTTCAGAAAACGATATCCATACGGTGGATTTTGGAGCGGATACGAACATCATGAGTCCACAGGTTTGATAGATCTGGAAAAATCAACTGCGTATTGCCGCAGTCAGCAACAACGTCATGGTGTAGTCGTGCTTGATGACCGTCAACAACAACTACCCACCTAAAAGAATCCGCCGAGCGGGGATACGACAAGACCGAAGCCTCATCAGAGGCGAAGAGCTTGCCGAGGAAGCGAAGGCGGAAGGGGTTATAGGGGTGAAACCCCTATTTCATACATAGAAATCTAGAGTATTAAGATTAAAACACCCTTTCTAAGCATATTAATTATCAATTATTAAGGAGAGGTTTTAACAAATTGTTATTTTTAATCATTTTATTTTTAAGTATGTTGCATATATATTTCATAAGATTTAAATTAAGATAATCTATTCAATATTTTAAGATAGGAAATATTTTTTTAAGGGTGGAGGTAAAAAAATGAGAAAGAAAATAATAGTAATGCAATGACATACAAATATTTCCTTTCTTAAACAATCTCATTAGACCAATTGTCTTTCCGGAGAAAAAAACGCAGGTTTTTTTATATCGTCAACTTTGAGTTTTTTTTAATGGAGTTACTGATAAAATAAATTTTTATGAAAAAAGATCTGCTGAAGCTGAATTGTTAAAACGCTTACCTTTTGAAGCGATATTTATTGATGATCTTTATTTAATGCCATTATTTTTTTAAAACCGATATTAAATGCATCGAAGATATAAGAATTATTACAAATAGAGCTTTTTGCTCAAGACTATTTGTCATTTTGCTAAATGTTTTCGGCATTAAAGACTCATATTTTTCCACCCAAATATTACTATTTGATAGATCAATTAGCACGTTACCATCAATTTCTCCATAATAGATGTTAATTATTGAAAATAAAAAATTTTATGAACTTAGACCAAGAAAAAACAAATTCTTTTTTCTAAAATACCACATTTATTATATCAAAAAAGTCTCGATTAGGTTACAGAGAAAAATATTTTTACTCATCGTACACTTTTTGATATTCTTGCAGAGTTTCTGCGGTTACATTTGAAATTATCGTACAATGGTTTTTTCTACACTTTATATTTTTGATCTGTATAAGTTTTTCTAAAAATCTAAATGTTCTAATGAAAGTCGTATCCTCAATGTCCCTAGTCACTTAGTTGCGTTTTTTCAGTCTTTTATACTTAGTATATAAACTATAAACAGAAATCGGAAGTGCGAAGAATGTACCGATAAGAACCCCGAAAAAAGCTACATACGAAAATAAGAACGTAACTATAAGTAATAGCCCCAATATGGCCAAAAACAAAAAAATTTGTTTTGATATACCACCAGTTATCCAAAAATCTTTATTTCCACATTTAGGACATTTAGCCTGCCCCCAATACTTTGTGAATGAGGTTCCACATTTTTTGCATTCGTATTCCATATTAACGTTTCTCCATTATATGATTAGCTTCTCAAAGGACATTTATTCTTTCATTATTTTTTTCTTTCCACATTTAATTTTATATCTGCTCCTTGTTCTTTAGCTTTTTTCTTTTTTTGATTGACCAAATGTTTCTCTTTAACCAAACTCAATCCAATAACAAGAAGATATACAGTTGCCCCAAACATCAATGCAGATAAAATGACTTCAGTTCCATTTGTTTCTAATGGATTTTCTAGCCATAACATTTTCATTAAATATCCCAAATTGCCATTATCTATACATCATCTCTCCCAAGACTAAGTGTGATATTTTAGTGCCCAAACATTTTTGGAAAAAATTACAATCAAAGCACGGGATGTGGGTTTTTACTTATCTTTTTTGAAGATGCGTGTTATGCCCACTATAATAATAAAAAATACAACGCCAATTATCATATATATTGAAAGCTCCCCAAGAACATCAAATACTAGTCCTGACCATAGACCCCATATAAAAAGCAAAAATAAAAACAAACACCCAATTATAGTTACTATTTTTTCTAATTTTAGTTTATTTTTTCCAACAATTATTCTTTTTTCTAAAGATACATTTAAATATTTTTCAAAAAATTTATCAATAAAAAGCTTGTTTGATAAAACAGATTTTAACAGATTAATAAGATCTATAATCGCATTTTTGCCTTCTTCTTTTTTAATGAAAAAAATAAGTCTTTTTTTATAAGTATAAATTCGAATATATATAAAATCGTTAAAATTCTTTTTTATTTCAATTTTATTGATTTCATGATATGGCATATCGAAATTTACTTTGTCAGCTTTGAGAATATTTTCAGGGGAGAGCTGTCTTAGCTCTTCATCAGTTTTATTAACTTCATGTTGTAAACCATATGGATCAATTATTAATTTCATCGTCCGCCAAAATTGAGAACTACCTGTTTTGGCTGCAATTATTCTATTT
>JALHTX010000273.1 GCA_022866015.1 Thermoplasmatota archaeon | reverse complement strand
TGGGAATGAGCATTTATCGATGAGAAGAACTTTTTCTCCTTTTTCAGCTAGGAATTTTGCAGCAGTTGCACCAGCTGGACCTGCACCAACTACAACAATATCGTAATTCATGATTTAATCAAACCTCTCCAGTATAGCACCTTTTACATTATTTTCGTCTTTCCTTAAAGTATAGGTTCACATACCTAAAGTTAATTTAAACGTTTTCTAATAGATAAAAATATATTTTATTAATCCAAAGGTAAACAACCGTAAAAATTATTTTTTACCAGTAAATTCGTGTTCCCTTCCCGACGGGAGCACTTATTTGTTAGTAAAAAGGTAAATGAGGGAATTCAAGAACTCAATCAGAGAGTTGATAGGTTTTTTTACCGGTAAAATAGGGTTAATATCCCTTCCCCTACACTAAAAAGATAAAATCAAGCCTATTTTTAGTAAAGAAACCCATTTTATTTGCTCTCAATTTATTGAATGAGTCTTGGTTTTGATTTTTTCGAGTACCAAGCCATAAATCGAGATTGTAAATAAAGGTATGTGAAGAATAGCCACCCAAACTGGATATCCTGAAATTATCAAGGGACCACTCAGATTTAGAAGACCGAAATAGACGCCCACAATGCATAGAAAACGATATGCTGGTTTGTAGATATTAGGATAGTACAAGGTCAAAATATAAATCATTACTGGTGCTGTAAAACAGAAGGCAAGTCCATATTCAGACGTCAAGAAGAGTATTGGATTGAAGTCTGGTTGTCCAAGTAACGTCATCGGAACCCAAAATGCTAAAATCGCTAAGGGCACTGCCCAAAATCTCCACTTTTCCCGTTCCACTAACGCAAATTCGTTCTCATGTCGGAAGATTGCTGGAATCCATAAGATGCCTATAAGGAGCATTTGTAACAGGTTATTGGATATAATCACAAATCCGAACTGTTCATTGACAGTTATGTTCTGTGCAAATGCTATAAACACAAAATTGATTGTAAGATACGCATAAAAATATTTCACTACTTTCGTGTTGAGTTTCCAAAGAAGAATCACAAGGATTATGGTGACAAGATGAAAAGCAGGCGCCAGCCAAAGGTATGGCACGAGTGATTCTCTAAGGACCAGTCCCATAAGTTCTCCTACTTGCCCGTAGGTCATTGGTTTGCTCGTATATGGTGGAACAAAAAGAGGGATTAGAAAAAGAAGTAGGTAGAACCACCATTTTGATGTAATCCTTCGCAGAGTAAACGGTTGCATGTTGTTTTAGTATAACATATTTCGTATATAAAAGCATGAATTACTGAATAAGGCAAAGGTTATTAACTCTGAAGAAAAACAAAAAAAAGTTAGAAAATAAATAATCATGTGATTTTTACCGGTAATCTTATGTTCAAATCCCTTCCCCTGATAAATTTTACAACAAACCCAAATTTTTATTATACGTGGCTACTTACCCTTGGCATTACAGAAGGTAAAACCTATGGAAAACAACGATTTATACCCGATGATTTTTAGACGAAAATCAATCAGAACCTATGATATGGCACCTTTAAATGAAAAGATCCTGCAGAAGATTTCAGATTCCCTCCATACCTTACACCCTATGTTTGATGACATAAAAACAAAATTCACAATTATTTCACACAATCAGGTCAGGTGGGCAATGAAAAAGGCACCACATTATATCGCTGCATTTTCTGAAAAGAAAGCACATTACCTAACCAATATTGGATTCATGTTACAGCAAATGGATCTGTTCTTTTCAGCAAATGAAATAGGAAGCTGCTGGAAAGGTATCCCTCAACCTACTAAAGAAGTAAAAAAGAATTCTAATCTTGAATTTATCATCTTAATGGCGTTCGGGAACACTAAGGAAACACTACATAGAATGAATGTGTCGGAATTCAACAGAAAACCTCTCTCGAAAATAATTGATATTAATGGTATGAAGGAATTACTTGATGCTGCCCGATTGGCACCATCGTCAACAAATTGCCAGGCATGGTATTTCACAGGAAACGAAACCATGATTCATGCGTACGTAGGCAAGCCAGGCATCCTCCGACGTCTTTTCGCGACAACTTTACTCCAAATTGATGTAGGCATCGCCCTTTGTCACCTGAAGATGGCAGCTGAGCATTTTGGCAAAAAAGCAACCATTTCCTATTCCCCAACAACGCAGACAACCCCTTCGAAGGGGTATACTTACATTGCTACTCTCAACATCTCCTAGCTATATCAATCATCGATTAAGCATTAACACGGTATAAACGCATATCGACGTGAGATAAACACATTTGATTTTCGTTCTAATAATAAAAAATGATAGTTTTATATACTGATATCGGTCAAGCATTAACAGGGTTTTAACGAATGTTTTTGTGTGAATCAATGAAAAAAAAGAAAAAAAAGAGAAAATGATTATTGGATGTTGATGATTACGACGAAGGTTTGAGCGATATCTGTTGTATCA
>JALHTX010000272.1 GCA_022866015.1 Thermoplasmatota archaeon | reverse complement strand
CTCATAATTTTCTACAATATTATCAGGATTTGCAGGATAATAATAACTACTCGTGACGTCTACAACACAATCAGCCCAATAATCCTTTCCAACTTCTAAAAGAACTTTCTCATCGCTCTGAGGCTCTATATATAAAATACCTTTATCTGTTGTATTAAACGCAACTAAAGCATGTACTGCCCCTCCGCTAAAATTTACAATAACCAATGCACACCTAATACCTTTACTCTCAGAGTTATTATTAACAGCTAAAGAATAATGTCCACAGTTAAAAGTAACAGCATTATAATCCTTGTAGTTAGTTGTATCTCTTCTGATAAAATCCCAAACCTCAGAGTAAGTTGGGTTATTCATCTCATATATACTATCAGATTTACGTAATTCTAATTCAGAAAAAGTATCATTTAATTCACTTCTAATCTGCGTTATATTATTTTTAGTAACCAAAATCTTTGAATTTATTCCCTCTAAATTAGATGTAAAACCAGACAATTCATCTTCTAGTCCTTGTTTTTCATTTCTCAACTCAGATATTGATTGATAAATAGTAAATAAAAAAATAAAGGAGATTACACAAATAACAACAAAAGAGACAATAAGCGCTAATCCAAATTTTTTCCCTTCAACCATTTAAATCACCTCACCAATAAACCAATATTTGACTAATTGTATCATCAGTTATATTATAATATGGACTTCCAGATACACAATCAACATATGATTTTCCTATTAATGGATTGACAAGATAACCTGTATTTGGTTCAAAATAAATCATTCCTTTATCAATAGTATCAAAAGCTATTAAACAATGAGAACCATCTGGAGTTCTTGCCTCTGCATATGCACATCTTATACCATTACTTTTTGCATTATCTAAAACCAAACTATCATTTATATTTTTATCCTCAGCCATAAATTTAACTGCTTCAGAATATAAAGGGTTATGCAACTTGTATTCATCACCCTGTAATAACAATTGCAATTCTGTATTATTTTGCTCTAAATAATTTTGATATTTTTCCTTTGTAACTTCTAGTTTACTCAACTCACTATTTGAATAATTTATACTATTAAAGGTGATATTCAAATTATTATTAATATTTTTAATTTCTTGTTTTAAAGTAAACAGATTTTTATCCATAATGTAATATGATCCTATTGATAGCACTAATGTTACTAATATTACCATAACCATTATTGAAAATAATACTTTTTTTCTAGATTTTTTCTTTTCAATTAGCAGGTTTTTGTATTGTCTATTTTTGTATCGTCTATTTATTAAAAGAACTATTAACAAAATTAGTGCGGCACCTGCAACAACTAGAAAAACTTCATCAGCCATATTTTTTCCGCCCTCTAAAAATATTTCCTATCTTACAACATTAAATTAATTATCTTATTTTAAATCTTTTGAAAAATATATGCAACAAAATTAAAAATACAAAGGTTAAAAACAACAAATTGTCAAATTGATTTCATTTCAAAAAAAAGAAAAAAGAGAGGGGATAGTTTACCTATTTTATGATCCGTACGTAATCATGTCCTAGGATAGCCAGACCACCGTATTCTTCCTTAAGGTTACCAGTAATAATGAGCGGAATTGTTTGTCCTATATAATTGCTTAGTACAAGGGTAGTTACTACTTCTTGGTTCGAGAACTTTAGGCAAAGGTCTAGATAGCCATCGCCCTTTAGGTTCTGACCACCACCCTCTTCACCAGTCCAGGGTGTTGCTACATCCTCATAACTCCAGCGTAGGGGGGCAACTCCTTCTTCAACTCCTTCTATGCATATTTTGATTGTTGATGGATCGATAGTATAAATATCGAAATCTTCAGTACCACAGATGGCAACAGGTATTACACCTTTATCTTTCGTATTAATTGGATTTGGCCATGAACCAGGTTTGATATCGACATAAACTGATTTACCTGTTGGTGGCGGAGCAAATCTTTCCAGTGTCAAGACAGCCCAAGCCGTTGACAGTAAGCCATTTGGATCATAGCCAGACCATGGCCAATTACCATTAGGCATCTGCTGCTGTTGCACTATGACGCTTGCAAAGTCTTG
>JALHTX010000271.1 GCA_022866015.1 Thermoplasmatota archaeon | reverse complement strand
TTAACTTTAATGATTTCACTGAACAACTTGGAAATGGATCTACTATCGGCGAAGCATTCCAAATATGGTTTGATAAACAAGCACCTTTTGAGCTATGGGAGCAAGAATGGTATTATGGGATGTGTCTTTTTGGCGATCCAACATTACGTATTTTAAAACTTGATAACTATTCTCCAAAAAAACCTGAAATTACAGGACCTGGTAGCGGCAAACCTGGACAAGAATATACTTTTCAAATAACAGGTGTAGAAGATCCAGAGGGAGACGTAATCTACTGTTTTTGGGATTGGGGCGATGGTAACAATAGCGGGTGGAAAGGACCATACATTTCTGGTAATGATATCATTGAATCTCATATATGGGATACCAAAGAAACATACAACATTAAAGCCAAGTTAAAAGATGTAAACGGCGCGGAAAGTGACTGGGGGAAATTAGATTTTAACGTGTCAAAAAATAAAATACTATCAAACTCAATTTTATTAAAAATATTACATCGTTACCTACTTATCTCTCTTCTCAAGTAATTTTCTTATCGCCTGCAATTCTTCAATTATTTTATTAGATGAACTAGTAGTGATATCTGTTATACCATCTCCTATACGGAAAGGCAAAACACGTCTCATTATCTCCTCTTTTAGAGGCTCAGGATTCCTCCTAACACCAAGTATCTGCCCCTCAGGCCCAGTAGCCCTACTAGCCGCACTAGCACTACCAATAGATCCTGTCCCAGCTGTATAAGAGTTTACTCGATAAAGGCCAAAAATCTGTTCAATAGGTCCTTGATCAATACTTATATGCTGTATCCGAGAATATGGTACCGTTCTTCTGTATTTCCACCATATCCCTCGATTTATTAGTAATTCTTCTTTTCCAAGAGCATATTTGTATTTATTGTAATACATTGAAACTCAAAAATTGTAAATACAGTAAAATATCAAAATGCAAGTTGTTAATATAATAAAAATCAGCAGAATCAGATTTCTATCAGGAATTGAAGTGTCATAGACCCATATAAGAATAAATGTCACTAAAACAAGCAACAAGAATAGTCCAAAGAAAATTATACCTTTTATTCTCCATATCTTCTTTGATGCAGGATCAAGCATTTTCCATTCTTCTTTTTGTTGCATATTAGCTAGTATATGAAAAAATTATAAAAGGATTATGGAAAATAGCATTGTCATGGTTATTATAACATAAAACAGCAAGGTATTGATCCTGATATCTGATTATGATATAAAATCTTACTAAACTTAAACTCTAATCATAGTAATTTGACTAAAAACATACTATTAACTCTTCAAAGGATTAGGACCAATTTTTTTAATTTCACCAACAAAATCAGTAACAACCGATGCAAATTTTTGTCCCTCTGAAGCAGAGATATATTCGAATCTTATACGCTCAGGTTCAATACCCATCTCGTAAAGATGTTTTTTCAAAAGCCTAACACGTCTATTTGTTTTATAGTTACCAGATTGATAATGACAATCACCAGGATGACAACCAGCGATAAGGACACCATCTGCTCCTTTTTTAAGTGCTTCAAGAACCATTACAGGATCAACACGACCTGAACACATAACCCGTATTGATTTTATATTTGGTGGATATTTTATTCTACTAGTTCCTGCAAGATCCGCTCCAGCGTAAGAACACCAGTTACACAAAAAACCTATAATGTTGGGTTCAAAATCACCCATCACTTTCAACCTCTTTTTTCACAAGCTCAACTGCTTTTGGAATTGCTTTTTCAATTTCACTACTAAGTTCTTCTCCAAATTCACAATTAAGCTCTCCAATATTTATACCAACAACTTTTATATCAGTAGGGATGCGGTTTTCACCAAGTTTTTTTGCAAGATCTACTGCTTGAGGAAGAGATACATCATGAGGATTACAAGTATTAAAAGCAGAAAGTTCACCAAATCCATACAAACCAACATCCCCAAGTTTTTTATTTTTTAGTTTAACAGCATCTATTAGAATTGCTCTATCATGATCAACCATCAAATCTAAAAGATTCATACCACCTGTAAAAGCACTATCGATAGTAACACCAGGTTTTTTAATATGTTTTTTTAATTCTTCTGCTACATGAATTCCTACTCCATCATCCCTAAGAATTGGGTTTCCAACACCAAGTATAATTGTCTTTTTCATAACATTATTCACCTAACCTTTTATATGTTTTATAAAGATTTTTTCTATTATTATAAATATCAACCTGCAAAGGCATACCTCCAGATAAAGTATGCGTCGCACAGGCAAAACAAGGATCATATGCACGAAATGCCATTTCAACCTTGTTTAAAATTCCATCATCAACTTTACCTTTAGAAATAACACCTTTTGCAGCATCACGAATACTCATAGTAATTGCACCAGCGTTGTTAGTGGTTGCAACAATTAGATTTGCTTTCTCAATTAGTCCTTTTTTATCAAGTTTATAATGATGAATAAGTGTTCCACGAGCAGCTTCTACAACACCAATGCCTTCACCTGGTTCACCTACAGGATTACGTATTTTATCACTAGTTATCTCTTTATCATTAACTAGTTCGTAAGCTCGCTCAGTTGCATATAAAAGTTCAATAAGCCTAGCCCAATGAAAAGCAAGAGTAGAATTTATGGGCCTACCGCCAAGTGTTTCAAACATACGTTTGTATTCTTTATCTGCAAGTGGTGTTGCCATACCATCTGCTGCATTTAGTCTACCCAAGGGACCAACACGATAGATACCACTATTTTTCCCATCTACAAGGCCTTTCCAACCTATGTCTTTTAAGTATGGAAATTTCATGTAGCTCCATTCTTCTACATGTTCACTTATTTTATTATAGTAGTCTTTACCATCAAACTTTATGTGTTCTTTTCCTTCCTGGTTTGTTACACGAATTTTTCCATCATAAAAATTAACTTTGTTTTTATCATCAACAAGTCCCATATTGTAGGTTTTTAGTTGATATGGGTCACTTTTAATTAAACTAACATAATCTTTGTTTTTAAGGACAATATCATCAAAAAGTTTTAAACTAAATTTAGCAAAATCAATACAGGATTTAACCATTTTTTCAATGTCTTTAACCTCATCTTTATTTAGACCCTTTGATACACCACCAGGAAGACCACATACAGGATGTGTGGCTTTACCACCAAGAATACCTGTGATTT
This sequence comes from Thermoplasmatota archaeon, assembly GCA_022866015.1. Classification (GTDB taxonomy): domain Archaea; phylum Thermoplasmatota; class E2; order DHVEG-1; family DHVEG-1; genus PFL35. Next base: position 1,692 of record JALHTX010000271.1, on the reverse strand, counting down.
TTTGACCATAGGATCTGTGTTTAATTACTTCTTTACCAACTTCTATACCTGCTTTTTCAATAACGCCAAGAACATTACGCTTTGCAGCAGGTGCATCAGGACCAACTATAAAATCAGGTCCACCAAGATAGTAAAAATGCAAAATATGATCATAGATATAATATCCGCAATACATTAATTCTCTAAGTTTTTTAGCAGCACTAGTAGGTTTGACATTAAAAGCATCATCCAGTGCTTTTGTTGCTGCAAAATGATGAGCAACCGGACAAACACCGCAAATACGACTTGTAATTTGTGGCATATCCTCAGCACGACGACCTTGTGCAAAACGCTCAAAACCCCTAAGTTCTGGTATCTGCAAATAAGCATTTTCTACATTGCCATCTTTATTTAAAAAAATACTAATTTTACCATGCCCCTCCAGACGGGTGATTGGATCAATTGTAATAGTCTTCATTTTTTATTCACCTTCCGCTTAATAATGGATGTAGGTAGAGTATATTTGTAAAAAGTTCCAATCGGATCAACAATATCTGCAAGAAGTTTTTCTACTTCTTCATCACTCATTTTTTCTTCGCCTTCAACACCAAGAATACTTGCAAGCGAGGACATCATTTTTGCACCTTGATCCAAGCTATTTGGTGTCGGTCCACCGCAACCTGTGCAAGGCATATTTGCATCAATACATCTTGCATCACAACCTCCTCGTGTTGCAGGCCCAAGACAAATAATGCCTTGTTCAAGTAGGCATTTATCTTCTATTTTATCAATTTCATAGACCCGCTTTATCTTTTTTATTTTCTTTTCAGTTTTTTCAAAGCGACATTCATCACATACAGATTTTTGAGGCGCAAGAACACTTCCTTTCTCAGGAAGTTTACCTTCAACTATTGCACCAACTGCATTCATTATAAGATCAGGCATTGGCGGGCAGCCTGGTAAATAATAATCTACATCAACTGTTTGATCAAGGCTTTTTACTGTATCATAGAACGCAGGAAGAGTTATATTTCCTTCTTTTACTTTTACATATGTTTTTGGAGTTTTTCTATCAGGATTAGTAGTGGATGGATTATCAATATATACTACATCAAAAATTTCTTTTTTATTTGAAATATTTGCAAGACCGGGGATTCCTCCATGTACTGCACATGCTCCAAAAGCAACTAATATTTTTGATTTTTTTCTTAGAAGTTTTGCAATGTGTTCTTGTTCTTCTGTTCTTATTGCTCCGTTAAAAAAACAAACATCGATATGGTTGTCGTTCATTGCTTCGACATCTTTGTATTTGAAATCCATTGCAACAGGCCAAAAAAGGATATCTGCGATAGCTGCAACATCAAGGATTTTTTCATCTATATCAAGTACTGCTATTTCACAGCCGCCACAGCTTGCAGCCCAGTAAAATGCTATTTTGAGTTTTTTATCTGAAGTACTTGGCGTTTTTTTAACCACAGAAAGCCTCCGTTTTTGTATAGGGAATAAAATCTTTCTTTTAATATCTTCTTTTTTTATGATAAATAAGATATTAATTAACATATGTTAATTAGAAATCGTTTATAATAGTTTTGTTGCTATTTTTATTAAAATGAAATAAGGGCGGCGCCCTTATAATCCCGTTCCGCCTTCGTTCCTCAGCAAGCCCTACGGTCTTGCCGTATCTAACTCGGCGGCTCTGGATAGTAATCGTTG
>JALHTX010000270.1 GCA_022866015.1 Thermoplasmatota archaeon | reverse complement strand
AGAGCAATGACTAGAAAATGGTTTGTGATGATAAATATAGGAGCAGGTGCGGTGAGAGGTATAATTATTCTTCTGGTAGCATATTTTTTCAGTGTTAGACTTGTATAGGATGCCCATAGCCATTATATGAATATATTAGCAAGAAAAACTTTTTCCGCAGCAGCATATATTACCAGTTGTGTTTGAAAAAATTAGAAAATATCTCGAACCTTCAGATAGATTGTCTGAAATTATGTGCGGAGTGATAATGGCTATGACTGTGGCCAGTTCAACCAAACTTGCAACTGGAGAAAGTGTGGTTAGTGCAAGAATCGTTATTTTTGCAGTCCTTGGCTGCAACATAGCGTGGGGTGTTGTTGATGGCATAGTATATATCTTCAGTAATATGTTGGAGCGTGGAAGGCTTTCTAAATTTGTCTCTTATGCTAAGTCAAACAGCCCTGAGAAAGTTGTCACGATTTTAGAAAACGAAATTGAGAACACAATATTCAAGAGTCTTAATCATGAAGAGAAAAAACAGATTTCAACTGATTTCCTAAAATCAATTTCAAAGGTTACACCACAAAAAGCCCACATAACAAGGGAGGATATGTTCGGTTCTCTTGCTATTTTCGTATTGGTCTTTACATCTGGATTCGTTGCGGTAGTTCCTTTCTTTTTTCTACCTAACAACGTTTACCTTGCCCTCAAACTTTCAAACATTATCTCAATAATCTTATTGTTTAATGTGGGATATCAATGGGCAAAATACACCGATAGAAACAAAATCAAAACAGGTGCCGCAATGGTATTGATAGGATTCTTTATTGCTACTGTCACAACTTTGCTTGGTGGATAAAAGTTAGTGATTTGAACTTGAGGTCTAAATCACTTGCCCTATATTATTATGGCTTTAAAATGAGAAAAACCATAATTTTTTACTAATAAAATGAAGGTTTCCACGAATATAGCATTATCTTCTCAGAAAAAAGAATATACATAACTAATCTTGATTAGATAAAAGTAAACATTAAAAAATAATGATTTATTACCCCCAAAATATTATGATGATAATTAATTTTCGATTGAGTGAAATTATCAACAATCTCCTACAAGATAAAGGTATCTATGTTTCTTCCATAGTTGGAGAAATTATTGCTGCATTAATCTTTTTTACCCTCGCCCTTATTTCAGGTTTTATTGTCTATACTCTCTTTGAACATTACTTTAGTAAATGGGCAAAAAAAACAGCGACAACCCTAGATGATGAAATCATTAAAAATATAAAAAAACCAATCTATTTTTTTGTCATCCTTGTTGGACTGTTTTATGGATTGGATCAACTTTCAGTTCTTAATCCATATGATATTGAAATCGGTCAGATTTTTACTATTGCTGAGATACTTCTTGTTGCCTTCATAATTACTCGGATAATCAACGTACTTATGAGCTGGTATGCAGAACGATTTGCAAAACAACGGAAAAAAAAAATAGATAACCGTATTTTAAACGTATTTAAAAAATTCCTCCAAGCAATTGTATACATACTTGGATTCGTGCTTATTCTTCATACTTTTAAAGTTGATCTCTCTGGTGTTGTCGTTGGTCTTGGAGTAGGTGGTATCGCTATTGCTTTTGCTTTACAAAACATACTCAGCGATGTTTTTAGTGCTTTTTCAATTTATTTCGACCGGCCTTTTGAGGTTGGTGACTATATAGTTGTTGGAGCATATGAAGGAACGGTAACAAAAATTGGTTTAAAATCAACTCGTGTTCAACTTCTACGGGGTGAGGAGATGATTATTTCAAATCATGAAATTACCTCTGGAAAAGTTCAGAATCTACGGAAAATGCCACGACGACGTGTTGAACTTATCATCCGTGTTTCTCCAAATGTTCAACTTAAAAAACTTAAAAAAATTCCATCAATTCTTAAAGAAACTGTTGAGAACTGTAAGCCAGTCGAGTTTGACATGGTTCATCTAAGAGAGGTTGGACCATTTAGTTATAATTTTGAGGTTGTCTATTATCTTAACACGGGGGATTATAAACAATTTCTTGATGTTCAAGACCATGTTAATTTTGCTATATGAGAGCGGTTTGAAAAAGAAGGAATCGATTTTGGTTTTCAGGGAACTTATCGATCTCAATCAAACTAAAATAATATAATTATTTTTAAGCATAGTCTTTTTTAGTTCAACAGGAGAGGAATGAAACATTAAGAAAGTATTTAATAAAAAGAGAAGAATACTAACATATAAAATAAGAAATTAAGGATCAATGAAATTTTAGTTTTGAGGTAGGAAATATGACTATAAAAACAGAAAAAATAAGTTTAGAAAGATTAGTTAACCAGGGTATGGATTTAGAAGTTCCTGAAGAAGAAAAACATAGAAAGAAAGGTAAACGACATATGAAAAAACATAAATTTTCTGTACACATTAAAACCCAAGCAGGTAAAAGAAAAACTAAATAAATAGATTAGTAAATAAAATTGTTGTTTGAGTAAATAAAAATGACAACAAAAACAGAAAAAATCAGTTTATGTAGTAAGTAATTTACATTAAATTTTTCATAAAATAAGTAGTTACATTTTGGTATTTACAAAAATACTTATACTAATATCTAGATGATTATTTACATTAGATATACTAATAGATTGGAGGAATATTATATGATGATAATTGTAAGGTTATCCCCAAAAAGTGATCTTAATAAGATATGGGATTATGTTGAAAATAATATGGAGGACTTTGAATAACCCTCTTGTATTTGGCTTTTACTGTTTTCGCTAATGTTTTACCTATATTTTGTTGTTTTTCCTTCAGATTTTCTAATTGTCTACAGTAGAGTAGGAAACTGGTTTCCTCACTCTGATTTCACCAGTTTCCCCTCATCAAACCGTACGTGAAGTTTT
>JALHTX010000269.1 GCA_022866015.1 Thermoplasmatota archaeon | reverse complement strand
GCAGCTATGGTAGGAAAGACCATCGGGAAGAAAATTAATGAGTCAATGGTCCCAGTATACATTGAAAGATTTGGAAACACAGCAGAGGAAATCTTCGTTACCGCACCCAGTCTTAAACAAAAATTAGGAAAAGATTTTGAAAAACTTCCAACAGGAGCCATGGGCCTATATACATACATGGAAAGATTACATCAGGGACTCAGACAAATTATGGCAGGTTGCAGGAAATTCAATTTAGATTACATTTCTAGGGACGACATAGCTGCTCTTACAAAAGAAGCATCTGATATCAGCGGTATACCTTATATTACAGATATTGACAATAAAGAAGTAAATAAGATACTGGGCGACTAATACCACATACTCTTGTTTCTTCTCTTTTTTATCTAAAAAGAGGAAAAAAGAGAAATCAATTCACATAAAAACAAGGAAAGATTACTTAGATATTGATAAATTAAATCAAGTCACCGCAGGGTCATTAAAATCTTCATCTTTCTCGTATTCTTCATCTGCATCACTAGATTTTTTACATTTTTCACAAACGCCGTCTTCCTCTTCTTCCTCAGTAAGTTTCTTACCACAAATCTCACAATGATCAGCCATGAAGTATTCCCCAAAAAAATTTATATTAATGAATCAAAGATGGGATTAAATAGATTATTGCCTAAAAAAAGAAATGTTGAGAAGTTTGTTTAATTTTTCCCTGAAGTTTTTTACGTCTACATTCATAAAATTATCCTGCTAATGCAGACAAAATTTCAATTTTCTAATATTTGATTAGCTTTTAATAATGATTTTTTATTACTACCATTAAGTTGGTTTAATTTTTTAAAGACGGAGAGAAAAAAAGATGGAGAATATTAAGTATATAACAGAAGACGTGCTTAATGTTGTTGAAAAAGAAAATGTTTTGTTTATCCGTTTACAATTCATTGATATTCTTGGAATACCAAAAAATATTGTTATACCTCCTTCACGCTTGGGAGATGCTTTAGACCGGGGGATCCCTTTTGATGGTTCTTCAATTGCAGGTTACGCAACAATTGAAGAATCTGATAAAATTGCAAAACCGGATCCCAATAGTTTTGTAATACTTCCTGAAGAAGTTGAAAAAAGAAAAACTGCTAAACTTAACTGCGATATATTTGAGCCGAGTGGAAAACGATATTTTGGGGATACAAAATATGTACTTGAAAAAATGATTGAAAAAGCTGATAAAATGGGTTATATATACAAAGCGGGCCCTGAATGTGAATTTTTCTTATTTAAAAAAGAAAATGATGAATATACTACTATTCCAAACGATGCTGCAGGTTATTTTGATTTATCTCATCGAGATCTTGCAGAAGGTGTTCGTGCAGATATCTCACTTGCATTAAACGCAATGGGAATTCAAACATATACAAGTCATCATGAATGTTCTGATGGGCAACATGAAATCAACTTTAATTATAGTGATGCAATTACTGTTGCAGATAGAGTTATAACTCTTAAATATGTTACAAAAGTTATTGCAAAAAAACATAATTTACATGCAAGTTTCATGCCAAAGCCGATTTTTGGTTTAAATGGTTCAGGTATGCATACACATCTTAGTCTTTTTACTGCAGAGGGAAAAAATGTTTTTTATGATCATAAAGATAAAAATCAATTAAGTGAAATTGCACACTATTTCATAGGTGGTCTTCTAGAAAATATAAAAGAAATTACTGCTATTCTTAATCCAACTGTTAACTCATATAAAAGATTAGTTCCAGGTTACGAAGCACCAACATACATTTCTTGGGCAAATAGAAACCGTAGTGCTCTAATCAGAATACCAACAGAGCGGGGTGACGGTACCCGTTGTGAACTGCGTAGCCCTGATCTTTCAGGCAATCCTTATCTGCAGTTTGCAGTAATGCTTGCCGCAGGACTTAAAGGATTAGAAAAAAAAGTTATACCGCCCGAGCCTGTTGAAAAAAATATTTATGCTTTATCAAAAAAAGAAATGGAGAAATACAACATCCATAATTTACCTGAAAGCCTTGGGCATGCTCTTGGCATTATGGAAAAAAGTGATCTTTTAAAAGAGGTTTTAGGAGAACATATTTTTAATAATTTCTTGCATGTTAAGCGTAACGAATGGGAAAAATATAGAATGCAAATTACGCAATGGGAACTTGAAAAATATTTACCTGTCATTTAAGGTCATTTCAATATTTTTTATTTTCTTAGGTTTTCAAATTTAAGCAATGTTTTTAACTAAGTTGTATATTATCTGTTTGAGGTGACCTATTTTGAGTTTTGAAATGCAAATTGTAAGTAATACCCCTCTTGTTGGGGAGAATGACCCTGAGCTTGTTGCAAAAAAATTTTTTGAACAAATTGGTTATCTTTCAAAAGGTAGTGACCCTGACATTCCTTTTAAAATCTTTAATGATTTTTTCATAAAACATCCTAACAAAGCATGGTATGTAGAAGAAATTTCTACTAAACTTAGTATATCCAAACCTACTGTTTATAGACATCTAAATAAACTTAAAGGTTTTGATATACTTGAAGAAGTTCAAGTTCTTGATGAAACTACTAAACACAATAAAAAAGCATATCGTCTTAGATATGGAAACATTCAAAAAGCTTGGAACTTTGTCGAGGCGCACTTAAAAGTTGCAATTGAAAATTATGGAAAAACTGTAGAACATTTACAAACGCTTGTTGAAAAACAAAGGAAGGATGCCAAATGAATGATGAAAAAGATAAATTAGAATTAACTGAAGGATCGATATATAAGATTACCTCTCTTGGAGGACGTGACCAACTACTTGAAACAGAGGGTACTTTTAAAGGTTTTATATCAATTGGTGTAGATGAAACAGGTCTTCTAATGAAGCTTAGCAAAAACCATGGTAGCATGGCAGGAAAGATACGTATTGTACCCCTTCATGTTATACTTCTAATCGATGTAGTAGCTGTAAAAGAAAATGATAAAAAAGAGGATTACAAAGGGATGTCACATTACGTAGGGTAATTATTTTTTCATATTTGATATTAAAATATTATTTTCTTATTTATTACTTATTTAGATTAGTTTTTTTTGTAAAATTTGTAAAATAAATCATTTTTGAAAATTTGAGCGGAATTTTTTGAAAAATTGTAAAACTTTAAATGTGAAAAAATGTATTCATTTGATTTGGGGGAATTTGGTGGACCAATATTATGGTAAAGGATGGGTCTTCCATTTCCGATTCCTATAATGTAACATGGTATTTGGAAGTTGAGGGGAGCCAAATGCGATTTACATCGTCACACAAAAAAAACAAGGATAATTAAAAAATAAACGCCCGATTCCCCCACAATTATGTTTTATATTTATTATAAAGTCGTTAAATTAACTTGAAGATATTTTAGGTTTAACTGCCATTACTGCATGATTTCCGGCTATTATAGAAACCTTTATTGACATTTTTGTATCATTATTTACATGCTTCTTTATTCAGTTTTTTTAAAACATAATTTCGTCAATATCCACCTAGTCTATCATCAACAGTTTTATCACGATGCCGGGCTAAAACCCATTAAAAACGTTAAGCAAGCAACGCAGCAATAGTTCTGTACCAGTTTATGTATCAATTTTAAGAAGAAATATTTTAGCTGACTTAGATATATTATTGACTAAATTTGAAATAAAATATAAAAAAAGATATCTTTATATAGTATGATCGGTAAGCATTAGCACGGTTTTAACACATGTTTTTGAATGTCCTCAGCCCATAACTCAAGGTGTAATTTAATAAAATTATTCATCATTGTAACACTATCGTAATCATTTAATATTATTATTTCGACTCCATTTTTTTTAGAATTTCTATATTACCATCAAAATTTTTATTTTCTCCGATAACTAATCTTGGTATTTTAAATTGTATAATTGTTCCAGAACACATCATATAAGGACTAAGAGTTGTATACAAAGTCATACCTTTGTAACTTGTTTGCCGTCCTGCTTTTTCTATACAATCCATTTCCCCATGTGCAATTGGATTGTTTTTTTGGACACGTTGATTATGTCCACTAGAAATTATTTTTCCATCTTTTACTAGAACAGCACCAACAGGAACCCCATTTTCAGATAAACTTTTTTTTGCTTCACTCAAAGCAATTTTATAAAATCTTCTATCATCTTCTGAAATTTGGTCCATTTTTCCTCGTCAAAATACTGGTTTTTATAACAATTTCTTCTTTAAAAACGTTTAGCCGACCTTAAAAAAAGTAAATATCTTAAAGAAGATGGTCTATAAGACCTCTCGGGGGTCTTAGTCGGTTTCCTCTATTTCCCGTATCATCTTTGTGTGTCTATTGTCCTCATTTTCAAGTCCTTTAGATAACTATAGTTTTTGTGTGAATCATATGATAAAAAAAGGGAAAAAGGAGTAACAAGAGATGAGGTGTTTATTCTACGGGATAGTAGACATTGTGACTGCGAACCTCACTGATGAGTCGTTCCAGGTCCCATAGTTCGATCTCAGCTTTCTTAGCATCGTTTAACGCTTCTTTGGTGAAGGGACTGAAACTGATGACTCTGGCTTTGGTCGCACTGTGTATTTTTTTCGCAAATAGCACCTCCTGAAGGGCGCTTGTTCCGGTATGTTCTTTTTGGTGTTTCACCTGAATGATGATTATCTCTCCATATCCTTCGAGAAGAATATCGCCACCCTTGTCATGCGATTTTGGCAACCGTGTGACTTTGTAGCCGAGTTGTTCGAATAGCCAACAAAGGAATGGTGTAGACTGTTTCCAATCCATCTTCTTTATCGGTATCCAGCCATAGGGGCCTATGAGTTCGCTTGGTACGGGGGTAACGAGAGGGTAGAAGAAAACGGATGGGGTCTCTATATGGTTAATTATCACTGCTCCCGAAGTTTAAATGGTGCCGGAGGTGTATGTGCTGATCATGATCTCACCACTAGTTCCGTGTATACCAGATTGAAGCAATCCATCCTGGGTAATTGGAAAAACGGTATCTTCAGCGCCTGTGTTGTTTCCATGCATAGGAGGATATGCACCAGAATAGAGGACTCCAGAGGCATTTGTTTCCGATGTCACTGCGTTATCTATGTGGTAAATTTCGGGTTGAGCTGTAGCATCCTTGTGGTTTGGAACCGGTTCGTAACCATACGTTTCTCCATAAGGATTAAAAAACGTCCCTGACCCAAAGGTACTGGAAGCAATTGTTATAGGTATTGCCCCGCTGTATTTGTAGTGAATATCAGACCGAGGTACTTTGACCGGTGAGGTTAGATCCGCATAGTCTGCTGTGTTTATTCCATGTTCAACTCCCCAAGATAATATAAAATTTCGAATTTTCGGTATCACCGTATGATCAACAACTATACCTCCTGTAAAACCTAATACAGCAACCAACAGGTTAAGTATCCAATCAGATTCGTGTTTTCTTTCTATTCTCTCTGCTTTATCTTTGAACTCATCCCGTTCTACAGTAAGGTCATGAATCGTACTTTTAGAAAAGTTCTGTAACTCGTAGGCTTTTGCTAAATCTATCTCGCATAGTCGAAATTTTTCTTCTATGTTTTTTATTTTATCCTCCTGTTGTCCTTTCTCGTTTTCTAGTTTTTTAATGTTTTTGATTAGGTCTTTGGCTAGAGATATTATTTCATCATTTCTTTCATATGCGTGATTCAGTTGTATTTCTTTTAGTTTGTTTTCGCTGTTCAATCTACCAATTTCTATGTCTTTCCAGGCATTGTCCTTTTCTAAATCATTGACGTTCCTATTTGCAGTGTTTCTTTCAATAATGAGTTTATTATTAAGTAGTTGGATTTCCTGAAATTGTTTTCTTGCTGCTTTGATTTCTTCTTGTACTGTTGTCGGATAGGGGTTATTAGGGGAATTCTTTGAGTATTTGCGATAGATGGGAGGCCCTCGTTTTTTATAGTCCTGAACAGTGCTTTTGGATACATTGGCTTGTCTGGCTATGATGCGTATTGGCAATTTTTTGTATATCAAATCCATAATTTCAAATTGTTTTTCAATAGGAAGAACATTCATTTCATTCACTCCCATTTTCTTATCAAGTCCGTAACTATAAAATTTACTATATGTGAAAATGATATATTGACATATTTTGGTTGAGTGATCCTGGCATGTCGCATACTGCCATGAGATGTCTCCATGTGCTATTCTTAATGAGTGTACCAGGTTCTGTACCAGTTTGATTTTCTCCATATTTTTTTTCCAATCTGGTACACTATCTGGTACACACCATGCTTCATATGACCATATCATTGCCTTCATCATCCCATATCCCTCAAAAGATTGTTTCTCAGTCTTGGTGTGTAATCAACGATTTTTTTCGTTTCGCAAAAAACCAATAGAATCTATAGACAATGACGGCTGCGAGAACAGCAACTACGGTCACCATATAATCTCCCGATTTGATCAGATAGACTTACCCGCCATAATATCTTTTCTTCATTTGATTTGCACAAAAACCATGAGGTTAAACCGACACGATTTCAGACGGTTTAATGGAGAGAACTGTAACCCCTAGGAAACATGTTCGCCTCCGACATTAAATAAGGTAGGGGAATTCTAACTTATACTTCGTTATTCCCTCAACGGTTCTCTAAGCTTTTTTTCTCATTTTGGATGATTAAATTTTATAAAATAAATCCTTTTTAAAAAATGTAATTTGTACTTGGAGTCAAAATCCCTTCCCCTGCACTATTTTAACTTTAAAATAATGTGATTTTTAAATATAATAAAAACGATTATAAAGTAATTTTAGATTTAGCGAGTATACGGTGGAGTATGGAAAAAGTCAGTAATCTTGTGTTGTATGCTATTGGCTTGGCTATGGGGATTGCATGCGTAGTTTTAACTTCATTAAATACTGTAGAAATTAAGACGATGATTATACTTCTAGGTATTGGAATGTTCTGCATTGGGCTTGCAGGAATAAATACTTTTAATAAAAAATAAAAGATGTTATTCTTTCTCATATAGAGAATATTGTGTTAGTTGTTGTCGAACCGATAAACTGAGTTTAAATTCCTTTCCCTACACTTTATCCTCTTTTTTATGGAGGGAACTATGATCCCTGCGCTCTATTACCACCTCCGCATTAAATTGGGTTGGGGATATAACCTATACGTGGTTATACCTTCGGCAGCTCTCCGAACCTTTTTTTATCCTGTAAAAATTTGATATACATGAAATTTGATTATAAAAAAATGGAGATTTTATATTTCAGAATTTTCATCGATTCATCCATGAGATTTTTATAATCAATAACTTTTACAGAGGTACTGGTTGTAGCTTCAGATACTATTTTCTTTGCATCGGCTAAGGTTTCTTTTGGAGCTAAAAGTAAAATTGGTATGTGATGAATTATAGCTGGTGTTAAGAATTCTTCCAAAGATTTGGTCATCGTCGGGAGAGGAGACACTTTATGTAGATATCCTGCGATGAGATCGACTTTGTCTGCTATCGAGATAAAGGCTATGTTTTTTCCGTGGTTATCAATATCGTTTCCTATCGGCAGCGTTCTGTAACCCATGCATACGAGCTTTGTTAAAAACTCTGGGTCTGTTCCTTCTAAATAACCAACAGTTTTCATTCTTTTTTCCTCCTATATTTTATTGTTTTCTTTATTCATAACCATATCTTAATTTTGTTAGATTGCATTCCAAGCAGTTTCTATTAATCTGTTTTGGAATCGGGCATTTTTTACAGATTTCATTCATGAAATAATATTGTGTAAATAACAATTAATATACTCTTTGTCTAAAAATTCATTCAATTGACCGTTATTTTATGAAAAAATAATTACAATGTTCAATAATTTACCAATAAAGAGTGCAAAAATATATAAATTGACAACGTATTTAGTTATGTATGGATGAAATAGATGATAAAATCCTTGAAAAATTAAACGAGAATGCCCGTAAAAGCTATAGGGAAATTGCCAGGGAACTTAACATATCACTTACAACAGTATCTAACAGGATTAAAAGAATGGAAGACGAAAAAGTAATTGAAAGATATATACCGTTAATAAACCAAGAAAAAATTGGATACGATCTTACAGCATTAATAAATGTTAAGATATCCCATGGAAAACTGATCGAGGTACAAGAAAGAATATCAAAGGATAAACATGTAAGTGGTGTTTATGATATCACCGGAGACTGGGATTCATTAATCATTGCACATTTTAAAGACAGAAGAGATTTAAACGGTTTTATCAAAGGTGTCCTTTCTATGGATAATGTGGAAAAAACTAATACACAAATTGTACTTAATATAGTAAAAAATGAAAAAAGAGTAATGAAGTAATATATTGTATCTCGATGAACTATCTAAATCAAACCCTATAGTTGAAATGAGATTTGAACTTGAAGTCGAAATCCCGTCCTCTGCATCTTTTATTTACACTGATTTTCATTTCCAAAAAACATTGACACGATGTATCACTATACATTTATATACCAGAAAAAAACATGCTATACTATAACACGATTTTAGTTGTTTATAGTGTTGGGCATTATACTTCGAACACATATTCCCGATGCGGGCGTGATATTAATTAACATTGTTATTAAACAGGCTTCTCCACCTTAGCACTGACATGATAAGTACCATCCATATTTTTCATCATGAAATTGATGGTCAATTATCAGGAGAAAAATGATGGTTAATTCTTATCTTCAGCATATCGACGAGAGTCATATGACAAAATGACATGAAACATCTATGGTTGAGTCTCTTTTTTTATCATGTGTTTTCATTTATTCCAATCATTGCTATGTTTTTGGCATTTTTCCGTAAAATATAGATGATTTTTAGTATAAATTTTTCATGTATACTTAAATCTTTTTTAAAGCATCACTAATTTTGGTGTTTAGTTTAATTTTTAAAGTAATCTTGTTTGCCCTTGAACTTTATAGTTGGAAAGCTCTTCAAAAACTTCATCTTCTTTTAAAATATCCAGGATCTCCTCTAAAGATGATGAAACTTTAATATCACGAGTACGACCATATCTTCCTTTAGAAATTACACGAGCAGTAATAACACCAAGCATATCTAGCTCGCTTATAAGATCTGCAACGCGACGTTGCGAAATTTTATCAGTTCTTGCTTTTTTTGAGAGATTTTTGTATATCTCATATACTTCCCCTGTAGTTATTGCGACATTTGCACTTGTTTTTTTGTTATGTTGTTCCTGTAAAAGTATAGCAAGAAGGATAAGCTTTGATTGTGTAGGAAGTGTTCTTATTACTTCCAGGATACGATCGATTTCAATTTTATTCTGAGCCAAACGAACATGCTTTTTTGTTATTCGAGGAGACTTACTTCTCTCTGCAAGTTCAGCGCTCATCCTTAAAAGATCAAGGGCGCGGCGTGCATCACCATGTTCTTGTGCCGCAAGAGCACTACATAAAGGAACGACATCACTATCAATAGAATCCGGTTTAAAAGCAATTTCCACGCGTTGTTTTAAAATATCCTGAAGCTCGCCAGCATCATATGGCGGAAAAATCATGTTTTCTTCGCCAAGACTAGATTTTACACGAGGATCTAAAAATTCTGTATACTTTAAATCATTTGATAATCCCACTATACTAACCTTTGCTCCTGTAAGTTCTGTGTTTATTCTAGAAAGAGTATAAAGAGCTTCGTCACCTTTAAGTTTATCAACCTCATCAAGAATAATAACTATTACACCCCCTTCTTTTTCCATCATTTTTTTAAGTTTAGAATATACTTCATCTGTAGGCCAGCCAGTAAACGGTATGCGCTCGCTCCATTCATTAATAAAATGATTTGCAATGTTTTGCAAAACACGATAATGTGTATCTACTATTTCACAATTAATATAAATAAAATTTACTTTTTTATTGATTTGTTTTCCTTTTTCAAGTAGTTCTTTTCCAACTAATTTTGTTACAGCGGTTTTTCCGGTCCCTGTTTTACCATAAATAAAAACATTACTCGGTGTTTCATTACGCAGTGCGGGGACAAGAATATTAGCAAGATTATTTATTTCTTTTTCTCGGTGGGGAAGTATATCTGGCATATATGTTGGTCTCATCGCTTCACGATTTATAAAAAGTCCATCGCGACTTAACAACTGACCAAATATATCTACATTTACTGTTTTTTTTGCCGTAAAAATTAACCTCCCGGGGTCACTGTAATCAACAAATCCATATTAAAAAGTTTTGAAAATTTTTTTATCTTTGCTACTCCTGTAAAATAATTCTAAGACCAAGGCCTTTGTTTCCTGTGGAACAGTATTGTTCATTCGCTTTAATTTTTAAATTTTTTTAAAAATATAATTTTAAAAATGGAAGAATTAAAATACTTAAAATTTCATAACCATATGGCTATACTTATCGTCTATTTTTCTAAATTTTTTATATACTTAAAAAACAGTTTCCAAACGAAATGAAGGGGTCCCCCTTCTATTTACTTTTTTAACTTTATCATAAAAAGTACAAAAAAAATTTAATAAGGAAAAAAACTAAAAATAAATAATTTTAATTAGTTATTACTTTCCACCAATTATAATTACATCTTTTACAGATTTTATAGAGTTAAATGGAAAAATAAGATGCCCTTGCCCATCTAAATGATACAAACGTGGATCTACATCATCAGATGGTTCGATGAGAACTCCTGTAAGTTCCCCTGTTCTAACATCAACAGTGGTGTTTCTCATAATACCAAGGTATAAACCTTCCTCAGTCATAACTGTTTTTCCTCTTAGCTCATTTTCAGTTATTCTCAATTTATTTTCCTCCTTTTTATATTATACTGACTTTACATATATTGAATGTCTTTATCACTTTTATCTTTTTTGGCGATACCACTGCCAAGGGTTTCAGAAACTTTATTGTAAAATTTAATAATATTTGGTGTGAGGGATGCACGAACACTTTCTATCGCTTTATCAAAATGTATCTTTTTTACTTTAACTGCATTTTCATTTTCTCGTATAGCAAGCATTGCTGCTTCACGGCAAAAAGATTCAATATCAGCACCAGAATAATTCTCTGTTAAATCAGCAAGATGTTTAATGTCAACATCTTTTCCAAGAGGCATGTTCTTTGTATGAATCTTAAATATTTCTAAACGAGCTTCTTTATCAGGCGAAGGAATCAAAACCAAACGATCGAAACGCCCTGGTCTTAAAAGACCAGGATCAATAATATCTGGTCTATTGGATGCACCTATTACAACAACACCCTCCATACTCTCAAGACCATCTATACTTGTGAGCAATTGATTTACAACACTATCTGTTACATGGCTTCCTGTATCTGTGCCACGCATTGGCGCGATGCTATCAAGCTCATCTAAAAATACAATAGTGGGTGCTACTTGGCGTGCTTTTTTGAATAATTCGCGAACTGCTTTTTCAGATTCACCCACCCATTTACTCATAACTTCTGGGCCTTTTATACTGATAAAATTTGCTTTAGATTCACTTGCAACCGCTTTTGCCAGAAGAGTTTTACCCGTACCAGGTGGGCCATAAAGCAATACTCCGCGAGGTGGTGTTATACCCATTCTTTTAAAGACACCTGGTTTTGTAAGTGGCCATTCAACTGCTTCCTGTAACTGTTGTTTAGCCATTTGAAGCCCACCAATATCCTCCCACTTTACTTTTGGAATTTCAATGAGAAACTCACGCATAGCCGATGGCTCAATACCACGATAAGCATTTTTGAAATCCTCCATAGTAACTACCATTTTTTCAAGTATTTCCACAGGAATTGGTTTTTCAAGATCAATTTCAGGTAAATATCTTCTAAGTGCATTCATAGCTGCTTCACGAGCAAGTGCAGCAAGATCCGCACCCACATAACCATATGTAAATTCTGCTAAATCATCAAGTTTTGTATCTTCTGTAAGGGGCATACCACGAGTATGAATCTGCAAAATTTCTTTTCGACCCTCTCTATCGGGTGCCCCAATTATAATTTCTCTGTCAAAGCGACCAGGGCGTCTAAGTGCAGGATCAAGGATCTCCGGCAGATTAGTCGCACCAATAACAATAAGTTTACCGCGACCTTTCAAACCATCCATAAGTGTGAGCATCTGAGATACAACTCGGCGCTCAACCTCCCCATGAACTTCAGATCGTTTTGGTGCTATCGCATCTATTTCATCTATGAAGATTATACTAGGTGCATTTTTTTCTGCGTCTTCAAATATTTTTCTAAGATTTTCCTCACTCTGACCATAGAATTTTGACATAATTTCTGGACCATTAATTGTGTAAAAATTAGCACCTGATTCATTTGCAACAGCCTTTGCGATAAGTGTTTTGCCGGTCCCTGGTGGACCATGCAAAAGAACTCCTTTAGGAGGATCAATTCCAAGTCTATCAAAAAGTTCAGGGTGTTTAAGCGGAAGCTCAATCATCTCACGGACTTTTAAAATTTCATCATGCAGACCACCAATATCCTCGTAGCTAATACGAGCGCCTACCTCCTCTTCAGTTTGTGCTGCTTCTTCTTTTACTTTTATGTTTGTTTCTTCACTTATTGATACAATCCCTGTTGGTATAGTACTGATTATTACAAAAGGAAGACTGCTTCCAAATAATGCAATACCAGGTATTATAACACTATCTCCTTTTGTAAGAGGTCTTTTTAAAAGTCCTTTTTTGATTAAATTATCTATGCCGCCACCAAACTGTATTTGTTGTCCTTTAGAAATCAGTGGTGCTATTGTTAGCTCTTTTGCTTCTTTTAACTCAGCTTTTCTAATTTTTACTCTTTCACCAAGACCTGTTCCTGCATTTTTTCTTGTTAAGTTATCGATTCTAATTATTCCTTTTCCTT
>JALHTX010000268.1 GCA_022866015.1 Thermoplasmatota archaeon | reverse complement strand
TTGCAAAAATTCAGTTGGAAAATATTTTGAAAAATGTTGAAATTGCAAAAAAGACGGGTAGACCTCTTTGTCAGGATACTGGCGTTCAAACTTTTTTTGTTAAAGTCGGTAAAGATTTTCCTTATGCTGGTAAACTAAAAGAAATAATTACTGAGGGGGTTAAGAAAGCAACGAATGAAATTCCTCTTCGTCCTAATACTTTTGATCCTTTTACTCATGCGAATCATAAAGATAATGTTGGTGATTTTATTCCAGCAATAACCTGGGATTTTGTAGATGATGATTCTGTTGAAATAACTGCTATCCCTAAAGGTGGTGGCAGTGAAAATATGAGTAAACTTGTAATGCTTAAACCGGGTGAGGGAATTGAGGGTATCAAAAATTTTGTTGTAAAAGAAATGATTAGTGCAGGTGGCAATCCTTGTCCACCTACAGTTGTTGGTATTGGTATTGGTGGTGGTGCAGATTTGGCTATGAAACTAGGCAAAACTGCACTTTTGCGTCCTGTTGGAGTTAGTCATCCTGATAAAAATATAGCAAAAATTGAAGGGTATATTAAAGATGAGATTAACAAAAGTGGTATAGGTCCTATGGGTCTGGGAGGTGAGACTACTGTTTTGGATGTGCATATTGAAAAAGCACCTCGTCATCCTGCAAGTCTTCCAGTTGGTCTTGTTGTTCAATGTTGGGCTGATAGACGTGCAACAATGATTATCAAAAAAGATGGTTCTTGGGAGGTGAAATAATCTCTGAGTATCACATGACTATTCCTATTAATTCTAAGGATATAAAAAAACTTAGAGTTGGTGATATCGTTTATGTTTCTGGAACTATTTTTACAGCTCGTGATGCTGCCCATGAGATAATGCTTGAAAAAAAGATAGATGAGATTGCTTTTGATCCAAGCGTTATGGCTTTGTACCATTGTGGTCCGCTAATGAAAAAAAAAGAGGGTATGTGGAATGTTGTTTCTGCAGGTCCTACTACTAGTTCGCGTATGGAGCTTTTTGAGGATAGATTTATTAAAAAGTTTGGTATTAATCTGATAATTGGAAAAGGAGATATGGGTAAAAATACACAAAAAGCATTACTAAAATATATATGTGTATATGCTTCATATACTGGTGGTGCAGGTGCTCTTGCAGCAGATAGCATTAAAAAAGTAAAAGACGTATTTTATCTTGATGAACTTGGAATGGCAGAGGCAGTCTGGATATTTGAAGTAAAAGATTTTGGACCATTAGTTGTTTCAATGGACTGTCATGGTGGTTCAATTTATAAAGACTCTACTAGATTTGATTATATGAGGTGATAAAAATCGTACTAGATTATAATGAAGTTTCAATAATAATTAAAGATTTTATTAGAACATATGTTGAAAGTTCTGGTTGTAAAGGTGTGGTCATTGGTTTTTCAGGTGGTGTTGATTCCGTAGTAACTACTGTTCTTTGTAGACAAGTGCTTGGTAAAAAAAAGACATGTTGCCTTTTTATGCCTGATGATATAACCCCTGAATTTGATATAAAACATCAGAAAATTCTTGTTAAAAAATTTGATTTGTTATGTGAAACAAAAAATATCTCAGAAATAGTAAAAAATACTGCAGATAATTGCTTTATTAAACCTGATATAATGGCGCTTGCAAACATGAAAGCTCGTATTCGTATGGCTTTGTTGTTTGAATATGCAAATATGACCCGATCACTTGTTTGTGGCACCAGTAATAAATCTGAACTATTGGTTGGATATTTTACAAAGTATGGTGATGGTGGCGTAGATATAATGCCGATAGGTGATCTTTATAAAACCCAGATTTATGGACTGGCAAAGTTTTTAAAAATACCAAAGGAAATTATTTATAAAGCACCAACTGCAGGCTTGATTAAAGATCAAACAGATGAAAAAGAACTCGGGTTTACATATGAGGTTTTGGATAAAGTGCTTATGGGTTTAGAACGTAAACAAACTATATCCGATATCACAGAAAGTACTGGTTTGAAAAAATCTGATGTTGAGAAAATTAAAAATATGCGAATTAAAAGTCAACATAAAAGATGCAGTCCTTTAATTCCTAAAATTGGTATGAGAACTCCAGGTATTGATTGGCGTTCTCCTGTTCAACTTGGTTAAATATATATCTTTAGATATTTAAAAATATTTATTAATAAATTGTTTAAAAAATATCTTTTAATATGTCTCTAAATCTTTCTAATATTAAATTTGAAGTAAGACCTTTACAGACAGGTTCAAAATCTATTCTAATGCATTCCTGAACAATAAGATCACCAGAATAAACAGAAACATTACGATAATTAACATTTTGTTTGCAATCATCTGTCTGAACAAATAGAGTCGG
>JALHTX010000028.1 GCA_022866015.1 Thermoplasmatota archaeon | reverse complement strand
TAAACCTGTTTCTCACGATTTCTGCAGTATCAACTGCCGTGCTTATAGATCTGCCTCGAGCTTTTATGACAACCTCATCAGAACCACTACCCTGAAACTGTGTTACTACTGCGAGTACATAGCTCATCGGTGGTTTCTTTCCAACATATATTACGTTTTCATCAGTTCTTATTTTTTCAGCTTTTTCTGGTTTTGCTTTTTCTTCGCTCATAGTTTTTTTCCTTCCTAAACACTATTTCAAAAACAACTAATCATTTATAAAATATATCTTGACGATTGATAGGTCTTATTATCGGATATTTTATGCTTTTTCGTAATGTTGCTTTCTGTTTAATTATGATTATACGTCATATTTTGTATATTATCGGATTAATTCTTACTGTCGATTCATCAACAAACCAGACTCATTACAAAATTATTAAAAACCACCGTGTGATAGAAAATACGGGTGAAAGAAAACATGATATTAGCGCAACTAAGCATCTCACCACTTGGCGTGGGAACAAGCGTGGGTCACTATGTAAAAAAAGTGGTAAAAATTTTAGAAAATGAACCAGTAACCTGTTACACCAATGCAATGGCAACTGTTATTGAAGCAGAAACAACAGAACAAATTTTCACCGCAGTAAAACATGCTCATGATGCACTAATTAAAGAACCAGGAATCCACCGCGTCATTACTGAATTGAAAATTGATCATCGAACAGATAAAGATGCAACTGCAAAATCTAAAATAAATGCTGTGAGATAAATCTCTCTTTAACAATTGTTTATTTAGAAAAATAGTTATTTTTTAATTCAAAAACTATTTAATCATTCCTCTTATCTATTTATGAATATGGAAGAAAAAAACTGGAATATGCTTGATCCCGCAACAAAAAATGTATGGCGGGTAAAAGGCGTAGTTGTTTTCGGATTAATCTGGTTACTTATTGCTATATCAACTCTTATAGCTTGGTATTATACCCCTGTCTCAATTCCAGAGAGGGACGTTTCACTATGGGTCTTAATGATAGCGACAATTATTTTCTTAAGTTTATTTATAATCTACAATATTTGGATTTTACTATACTATCCCAGATACAGATATGTTCTTGGAAAAGAAGGGATACTTATAAATCGAGGCGTATGGTGGAAATATAGAAGAACAATCCCCTATGCACGGATACAACACATAAGTATCGATCAAGGCCCAATAGAGCAGATTTTTAGGATTTATCGTGTAAATTCGTATACAGCAGGAACAGGTTCTGCAGGAGGAGCAAGTGCTGGAAAAGGTATAACTGGGCCAGAAGGTCAGATACTTGGTGTAAGAAATCCAGAGCCGCTTAAAGAGGAAATAATGAAACGAGTGATGCAATCACGTTTGGGCGATGGTGTAAACGACATAGGTCAGGGTGGAACATCCAAGGAAATCTTAGAGGAATTACGTGCTATAAGAAAGGGGCTAGAAAAAAAATCTAATTTTTAAAAAAATCCTTAACAATTGGTTAAAAAAAATAAGTTAGAAAAATAGAAAAAAGATTTAGAGTTTGGTTTTTAACTCCAGGTGTTCAAATCCCTTCCCCTGCATAATTTTATATTTTTATTAAATTAAAATTGTTAAAAGAAAATTGTCGCATTGTTCACTAAAAAATTGCGAAAACACATATATATAAAAATAGACTATTCATAAACCTTTATGAATAGCCGAAAGCCCCTCAAAATCAGAAAGGGATAATATTTTATTTCTTCTTTTTTGTTTTTTTCTTGACTGCTTTCTTCGGGACTGCTTTTTTCGTTATTTTCTTTTTAACTTTTTTTGCCATCTTACTCTCCTCTTTAATAGTTTAATGAACTTTTTCGTTATAAGTCTATCTATTTTTGTAACCTTTTAATCAAAATAATAAAAATTTAATTATAAAATTTATTTAAAAAATAATACATTATTTTAAATAACAAAATTTAATCCTAAATTTTACCATCAATCTGGTCTTCAAATCCCTTCCCCTGCGTTCAGCCGTTTTTAAGAATATTTTTCCTTTACTGAGGATAGAGAAGAAGAGGAAAAAACCGTTTTTTAACTGTAGGTCTTTAGAGTATTAGCAATAAATCTCGGCCGGGACGCGTTCCTTTTTTTCTCCGGAGAAATAGAAAAAAGGGGCTTTGTCTTAGAACTATTTAACAAGGTCGTTATTCATTTGCACAAAAATATTGGTTTTGTAAGTAGGTTTTTTAAGACAGAAATAGTTGTAGAAATAGAATAAAGAGGCAATGATTATGCGACAAAAATTAATTGCATTTTTCGTATTTATACTGATGGTAGAAACTTTCTTCATCGTTGCCCCAGATATAGTGTCTGCTGATCAGGAAGGAAATTATACATATACTATCAGCAATGGAGCGGCTATCATCACGAAATATACTGGTGCTGGTGGAGCAATTACGATCCCCTCCACACTAGGTGGATACCAAACGGTGGCTATCGGGGACGCTGCGTTCTATAACATATTTTCCCTGACGTCCGTGACCATCCCGAATAGCGTTACTACCATCGGAAATAGTGCATTCTCAGGTTGCTCTTCACTAACCTTCTTCACCATTGGAAACAGTGTTACCACCATCGGGAACTTTTCGTTTTACGTCTGCTCCTCTCTGACTTCCCTGATCATCGGAAGCAATATCACTACCATCGGAAGCCATGCTTTCTTCAGATGCTCCTCCTTGACCTCCTTGATCATCCCAGAAAATGTCACCACTATAGGGAACTATGCGTTCCGCTACTGTTCCTCACTAACCTCCGTAATCATCGGCGCTAGCGTTAACACCATTGAAAGCTATGCATTCGCTGACTGCTCTTCCCTCACCTCCATAATATTCCATGGACTTGTTGCTCCAACAAGCGTTGAATTGAATTGGATTTTTACTACGCCCAATGAAATAAAAGGCCATGCATATGCTGATTCAAACTTCCCCGCCCCATTGGGTGATTTCCATGGATTGACGATGGGGACAAGGTTAACTGCCACTGGAGGTATTGAAAATAATACAGATAACAAAGGAGCACCGGGGTTTGAACTCATTATTGTAATTAGTGCAATAGCATTGATATTTTTCTGGAAACGAAAATTAAAGAAATAGTTAGCACAAAAAACATTCGTTAATACCGTGTTAATGTTTTTGTTTTTAAGGATATGTTTTTAAAGATAGTGTTTTTAATTGTAGGGAGATTGAAATGAAAAAACAACTTGTAATCCTAGGAATCCTTACGTTGCTTGTTTGCGTTGGATTGAGTGGTTGTTTTCGATTAAGTCCTTCATATACTACTGAGAAGAATAAATTCGTTGGCACTTGGACATACTTATATCCCTCTGGCCATGGTTCAAACTACTCTTTTACCTATCAATTTTTTTCAAATGGAAATTTTAGTTTTCATAAACCAAATTTAATAACTAATGGAACTTTTGATATTATCGATGGAAAATTATGGCTTGTTACAAATACTAATGGCGATAATGACTATGGTAAATATTCTTACGTGTTTTCTGAAAATAACACTAAACTTACTATAGAGGGAACAACTTATACAAAACAATAAGGAGATGAATAGCCTTTTCATGGAAATGCCAATCCTCATTTCACTTGTCAGTGTTTCATCATGGATAAAAAAACGATATTAAATCACAAGCAAAGATTT
This sequence comes from Thermoplasmatota archaeon, assembly GCA_022866015.1. GTDB lineage: Archaea > Thermoplasmatota > E2 > DHVEG-1 > DHVEG-1 > PFL35. The sequence continues at coordinate 1,787 of JALHTX010000028.1, read as the reverse complement.
TTATACGATTTATACCATAATCGTAATAATTAAGTGGTGTTAATTATGAGGAATACTATCTTTATTTGTTTAATTTTAGGTTTATTACTAACTTTAAGTTCAACTGTAAACTCTTCAATATATGATAATTCTATTAATACAGATTTTGATCCGTTAGTTGATATAACAGTTACAGTAGAAATAAAAGCAATTCGTTATTTAGAAAAAGAAGAACCAGTAGACCCTGGAAAAGGACTAATTAAAACATTTTTCTTTAAAGAATTGTTATTCAGAGAAACTGGTTTGGACGATAATCCTAGTTTCTATGTAAAAGTATTCATCAACGAAAAAGAATACACAAGCAACATTTGGAGTAATACAAAATATATCTATACCCCCGATTGGAGTGTAACATCAAATGTTCCTGATGACGAAGAATTCGTAAATATTAAAATACAATTATTAGACTCAGCAAATAATGATGCATTTTGTGATATAAGCCCAGATGAAGGTAGAGATGCAGAAATGATATACAGCGTTAAAACTGGTCATTGGACTGGAGATGATGCGCTTGGGGATAAAAGTGGTTACGGACGTCTCTGCGGAACTGATGATGGAAAAATATATGAAAATGATAAGGATAGCGATTGTGAGTTATGGTTCGATATCTATCAAAATGACTATGATGGTGATACTATTCCATATTGGACAGAAGTAAATACTTATGGTACCGACCCTAAAACAAAAAATTCAGGAGATCCAGACAACGATAAAATACCTGTAGAATGGGAATATAAATGGGGTTACAATCCATTTATATGGGAAGATCACGCAAACCTTGATCCTGATTCTGATAGCATAAACAACTATGAAGAATACCTAACATCAGAATGGTTTTCAGATCCATATAGAAAAGATGTTTTTGTAGAAATGGATAAAATGGCTGATGGGCCTAACGGTGAAAAAACCTATTTTCCAGTAGGTGCAAAAGAACTAATACAGACTGCATTTGACAGACAAAACATAATCTATCATTTAGATATGGGTGAAATGGGTGGATATGATCTAGTACCATTTCTTAGTGATATAGGTCGAACTGATTTAAATAACATTTATTACAATTATTTCTTACACAAAGATGAGCATAACTGGCGACGAGGAGTTTTTCACTATGGTCTAGTAGTATATTACGAAGATCCATGTGGTTATATGTTCCGCTCAAATGCTTATCAGATAGCAAGTACAGGAATGGAAAAAAAACTGAGTACTTATCCCTATTTAGATAAAGATATTGTATATGGTAGCGCCTATATGCATGAACTAGGTCATACATTTAATTTTAACCCAATACCAGGACATAATCGAGGTAGTTATTATCCATGGCAAGCAGGCTACTGGCTAAACCTGCCTTATAAAAGCTGTATGAACTATGTATGGATGTACAGACTTGTTGATTATTCAGATGGCTCACTACCAAGTCCTGATATTGATGATTGGAGTAGAATAGATTATCATTCTTTTGAGATGGAATGGGGCTAAAAAAATAACTATTTCTCCCTTATTTTTTAAAGAAAACATTTATCAATAAAAAACATTTAAACAATATCTGTAAAAATAAAAATTTAGGTGATTATATCTTTATGGTTAAATGGAGCTTATTTAAAAGATTAAAACCTTAAAATGAAAGCATAGCAACAGAGGAAACAAAAAAATCATCCAAAAAAAGAATTCATCTTCATATGAAAATATCAAATTTACAGGGGGCCCTTTTGTTACCGGTTTTTTGGTGTTCAAATCCCTTCCCCTGC
>JALHTX010000267.1 GCA_022866015.1 Thermoplasmatota archaeon | reverse complement strand
GTATTTATATAAATGCTACTATTTATTTACAGTATGCAAGTGCTGAACCCATAATTAGTAATCCATATCCAGAAAATGATGCAATCGATGTCCCATTAAATCCTAGACTCTCCATCGATATATATGATGGTCAAGATGACATTGTGAACGTAACATTTGAAAGTTACTCAAATGGGAATTGGGTACTAATAGTTGATCCTGATCAACCTAATCCAACAGAAGGAAAAAGCGGAACATTTTCCATAAATACTACCAAATTCAACCAATACAATACAACATATATCTGGAGGGTTTCAGCATTCGATGAACATGGAAATCCCGCTGTACCAAAGATTTATTCATTTACAACAGTAAAACAATAAACAGACAATAAAAGGTTGTATTTGATGGATTCCTCTTAAAGAATTAGAATCCATCATTATTTATTTTAAACCAAGATCATAAAAGCAAACATCGTTATTTATAAAAAATTAAAGAACTAACCTTGTTGAAGTATATCATACAGTTTTACTTGGTGATTGTTTAACACGAGGTCTTGGAGCAGGTGGTTTTCCCGAGGTTGGAGAAAGTACTGCCCGTGAAAACATTCAGGAAATCGAAGAACTAATACAAAATCCATAACAGAAAATGCTTTATTTATTGGTAAGTTTGGTATAAAGTCTAAAGTTTGTTGTTATATAAAACTACAGCATTGTCTGATTTTATTTTAAGTTTATAAAGTCTTTCATCAACTTTTATAAGACGAGTACGCTCGACGTTAAATGGAGTGGATACCTTACAAGGCATAAACAAAAAATTTATATCGATATGCTAGTAGAAAAAGATACATTAATAAATACATTTGTACAAATTATAAGAGACTATTAAATAAACCTTTTATCAAATAAGGGATATGACATTTAAAAGAACTATACCTTTTAGCCCTTAGACTAAAACAAAAACAAGACAATTATAAGACTAGTCTCATAATGGGATTATCATTGGTTTCGGTGGCGGAAATCAGGTTAAGTTGATAATACTATAAAAGCTAATTTAAAATCTAGGAACTTTAAAAATTACAATCATGGATATTTAAAAGTAGTTGGTAGTCTAGTAGCAATATTGCTCATGATCATAATCGGAGTACTTATTTTTTATGAGACAATTGATTCTATAGCATTAAGCTAATCTGTTGCTATGTCGGCATGTTATAATCATAGTTTTGAACAAATGTTTGTACCGTGCATTGTTTTATACTAGTGTTTGATTGATTTGCTTGTTGAGTATGTATGTGATACTTGATGGCCTTAGCATCTGCGAACCTACCGTTTTACTTCAGTACGTATACTATTACTGTTCTTAAAAAATCAAAGAAATTCTTCTTATGTTGTAATAAATTATCCCTAGACAAATAGTGTTTACTTATCTCTGTTGGCTTTTTAGTTATCTATATTTCAAGTAATTGAATGAATATCTTGATTTAATTAATTTAAATTGGACTTAGTTATGGTTATTTTTTTGGAATTAGAGTTTCATTTAGGAATATCGTGCAACCTCTTGAAATTGTTGGAATAGAAATATCAGGTTTTTCCTGATAAGGGCTACTGGTAGGCAATTTTATTTTAATAATCCAATTTCCAGGTGGGCATGGTGCATGATCATACCATTCTCTAGGGTGTAATCTTGAACTTAAGCAGTACCAACCATCACTATCACCGTCAATACAAATGTCATCAACAGGTTGAAGATAATAAGTAAAATCTTCATCTTCCCAACCTGGTTTACCTGGTTCACAATTTGCTCTAGCATTATTGTTTGTTGCAAATATTCCTCTATTTTCATCATATATATTAAGATCATTTATTCCAAGGTGAGTCTTATTATCTGTAATATGAATATAAATATTAATTTCCATTGTCAATAGCATTGAAAAAAGTTCATATGTTGAAGAAAAATAAACCAGTAAGCTTAAATCGAACCATAAGACACCTAGAACCACTAATGCTCCAAGAGTTGAGAAGATTAATCCAAAGTCATTAGCACCAATTGTTGGTGATGCGAAAAATAACATCATTGTACCAAGAACAATTAAACCTGCACTAAGTGTTTTATAACTATCAATAGAATCATGGTAATCAAGATACCAATCTCTATAATTGTCAACTTTATGGGTAAATAATTTAAGATTCTCTAAGACATTTATAAAAGGCCATGCAGGAGGATCCACTTCTTCCCAATAACTAGCATTAAGTTGCCAGCATGCTAATGTTTCGTTATAAATACCACTATAGTTTCCCCAATCCTGATAAGGATTTGAATTGAACATAGTGTTTGATCTTTCAATATCAAAATTATTATCAAATACAGTTAAGAGGTTTTCAATCTCAGGAGATATATTATTAATATCCTTTTTTCCTGAAAGGATATCACAAACCTCATTATGTATTTTTGATGTTTGATAAATAAAGTCTTTAATTAGATCAATTTTTGAATTATATTCTTTATTAAAAATTTCATTTTGAAGTTTAGTAACAAATGCTCGATACTCCGATGAATCATAAAAAGATATTTTTTGATCCCTCAAATAACTCTTTGCGGCATTACTATTAACTAACGGCGTTAAGGTAGACGCAGAGAATATTAATAATATTATTAATATACTAATACTTACCTTATTTAATTTAAAAGTTTTATTTGATTCCATTTTTTTCCCCCTTTTAAACTCCCAACATATATATAAAAAAAGTATTTATAACAGTTTCGGTCGATATTTATAAATATTTTTTCCCTAAATATATATATCTATCAAAATTAAATCTTTTTTAAAATATTAAAAGTGGTCACTATTTTTCTTGATACCAATAAAAATAAGATAATAGACATTACCAAATTTATCACACTTATTAATAACCTGATAATGACAGTTACAACATCCAAACTACTATTGGATCTAAGTTTGATTAATCAACATTAATATAAACTTCACAATCCGAACCAGGGGGTGCTCTTTCTGATTCATAATAACCTTGATTATCAACTCTTCTTATAGAATAAAATTGATAATAACCAGTACCTCTAGTTATTTCCGCATCAAATTCCCAAGACCAACCATCAGATTCATCCTTATCGACATCATAAAAAGTCCAATTACTCCAAGAATCATTATCATTTGAAAAACGATAATATAATTCTAAGCTAGTAATTCCATTGTTAGCTAATTCAGAAATCCCTAAAAGATTAACTTTATTTGACTGCATATAGGGATATATATCACATACTTGAGATGGGCCATATATTGGGGGGAGATGATTATCAGGAACTTTTGATACCCAAGCAACACTCCGTCTAATAATCCAATAATTATATGAAAATTCATCCTCAATAGTAGATTTTTCATCTTTTATGTCTTTCCAAAAATAAAGTGCTTCATATTGATTATTATCATCTGTATCTTTTACCTCTTGAATATACCCACCCCACCAAACATTATGTTCTGGATGACCCGAACATCTAACAATTCTACCTTGATTTCTGTTTGGATATATTTCTGAGGTCATTATTGGCATATTAGATAGATTTGTTTGGACAATACTGTCAGTACGCTCCCAATCGCTGGCATATATGTACATTTGTTGCATAAGTCCACTAAAAAAACCATAATATAAAGTTCCTTTTTGAAAAATTGAAGAGATTAAACCTTTAACCCCACCAACATATTTCCAATAATGTATACGAGTAGATATATTATCAGAAATTTCTAATTCTGGATATGATGCTAAAACAGTAATTTCACGTTGTGTATTTTCGGGTATGATTAAACCTTCACCACCTATCCAACGTATTCTCCTTGTATTTTCATGATAATCATCAAAAATTGGATTATTTTTTTTAATAGGACAATCTAAACAAACACCAGGATAATAATTAATTGTATCATTTGTTTGATTCCAACCAGAATAGGAATAATATGCATAACATGGTCCAATAGATGTAGGCGACCTTCCGATAAACTGACAATAAAGAGGTATCGCTCTATTTAAACATTCTTTAACATCTGAAATTCCCAGCATACGTTTCTTCCATCCTCGTTCAAGATTAGTATCTGGTTTATTAATCATATCGCCACTAACTGTTGAACCTGCACAAGTACCAAAATATCCACCGCCCAATTTGATAAAAAGTTCAATATTAATTTTTTCGAATATATGTTCTCTTTTATTTCTTTCTCTTGACTGATCCGGTGGAAACAAAATCATATCATATTGATTAAATATCAATTTTCCTCTAAAAAGATCTTTACTCGAAAGAAGATCAACTTTGAATATGTAAGTTTTATTATTAACTTTCCAAGTATAATCTCTTAAAGCATAAACAAAATAACAAGTTCTTCTATACGGACTATAAAACAATTCATTCTCTATCTCATCTGTATATAATGCTACCTTTATTTCTCTGTAATTATCAGATGAATCATCAAATGAAATTTCGTTATTTTTATAATCGCTAACTCTAATCTGATCCAAGGATATCCCTTTGATAGGGTTTATTAATAAAAAAATTATAATAAAAATTATAAGTAAATATTTAAATTTATTAATTATTTTAATTGGATTCATCATACTCAAATAATATTTAAATATTAAGTTTATTATTTAAAGTTAATCCTTACAATAAAAATTATAATAAGAAAAAATTATTTTTTGAGAGGAAATATCATAAAGGTAAAAATGTTACTAAATTTTAAATGAAAGGTAAAATTATATAGACTCAGTAGTAAATAATGAATAAATATAAAATTGGAAATAATTTTATAGATATTATTGATAAAGAATGGGATTTTTTAATTATTTTTAATGCTTGTAGATACGATATTTTTAAAGATATTTATCAGAATTATTTTCCATCTGAAACGTTAAAGATGGCCATATCTCCAACTGCACGGACTCTTTAATAGGCAAACAAGATATTCACAGATAAACATGATGATATTGTTTATTTTTCTGCTCACCCCAAAATAAAATTCATAGGTAACATATGTATGCAAATTTCCCTTTAATATTGAATAAACTTTATTAGAGAAATACTATTAAATAAGAATAAACATTCTTTTCCTAATATAGGTATAACGGTATATTTTTATGGGAAATAAAAAAAACATAATATTAGATGATATTCCTATCAAAATAAATGAAATTTTTAATTATTATAGTAAAAATAATATTAATATATTAGAATGTAGTTTAAATAAAATATTCGAAAAAAAAAACATATTATTTGTCGAAAACGGACGAACAGCTTTAAGTAAATCACTCAAATTAGTTGACCTAAATATAAATGATGAAGTAATAATACCCGGTTATACATGTGTTGCAGTTAAAAAAGCTATAGAAAAAGTATGCACACCAAAATATGTAGATATAAATTCATTTGATTTTAATATTAATCCAGATGAGATTCATAAAAAAATAACTCTAAAAACTAAGGCAATAATAGTGATACACACCTATGGAAAAGCAGCTGATATGAGTGCAATACAGGATATAGCAAAAGAAAACAATTTAGTCTTAATTGAAGATTTAGCACAAGGTATAGGTGGAAAATGCAATAGTAAAAACCTAGGTTCCTTCGGTGATTTTACAATTCTTAGTTTTTCTCTTCATAAGGATATTACCAGCTTATCAGGTGGAGCATTAATATCAAATTATCCAATTCCTAAAAGATATGAAGCAAAATCAGCCAATCAGTCATTAAAAATATTTTATAAATTATTAATTGCAAAACGAAATGAATTTCTTCGAAAAAGAAACAAAAAATATCTAATATATAATCTAAAACAATATAATGAAAGATTTTTAATAAAGGAGCAAAATAAAAAAATTTATGATGATATGTCAGAAAAAAATTATATTACTGATTACATGGCCTATCTATTAAATCAACAACTAAAAAACCTTGATAAAAGGATTCAACAAAGAAGAAAAAACGCAAAATTTTATATTGAACATTTAAAAAGTGAGTTGACTGAGAATCAAAATTTTAATGATCATACCTTTTATCGTTTCACAATACAAGTTAGAGATAGGCAGAAAATAATTTCCAACGGTTTAAAGCAGGGTATTCAATTTGGAAAAATGTATGATTATTGTCTCAAATCGTTACCAAATAGTAGAAAGGCAAGTGAGACAAATCTTAATATACCAGTTCACTGGAAATTAAATGAATTTGATTTAAGACGTGTAACTAATTTTATAAATAAAAACGTAAAATAGATAAGATAATACTTATAGACTATGATTAAAAAAGTATGAAACTAAAGGAATCTCTCAAATAAATGAGGTAAAAGATGACAGATCAAGCGTTTATAATCAAGAATACAGATATGAAAATGTATATATAATAAAATTCAAAAATCTCTCTCAAATTATTTGGAAATAAGCATATGAAATCAATTAATAAATTAATTTTCATCAAAAATAAAATTAAAAAATGGATAAGTAGCTTACTCGGTTACTATACAAAATCATTTTTATATAAATTATACAGAATAATATTTGTTTATACGGGAAAAAAATTCCATCCAGGATATATCAAAAATATAAGTGATTTTCTTTTTAAAATAATTGAATTAATTGGAGTAAACTTTGAAATAATAACATATCACTATATTAACTTATACAAAAAAATTGTTATTAAAGAAATATATATGACACATATTTACAAAAACGAAAATATATTAGTAATCGGTTGTGGGGCCATACCTGCGTCAGCTATTATAATAGCAAAAAAAACAAACGCAAAAATTGTAGCAATTGATCATGACCGCCAAGCAATAAAAAAAGCAAAACAATATATTTACTATAAAAAATTACAAGAAAGGATTACCCTAAACCACGCTGAAGGATACGATTATGATTTAAAAATGTTTGACAAAATATTCTTATCTTATGGTATTAGAAATACTGAAGAAATATTAGCCCATATCTATAAAAACGGAAAAACAAATATGAAATTAATAATGCGATTACCCCAAACTAACAATAAAAAAGATATGATTATAAATAATTCGACAGTGAAATTCAACATTGAATGTAAAATCAGCACAAATTACTTAGGACCCATCGACTCATTTTGTCTCAGCAAAGAAAATAACAACTAAAGTGAACAATAAAATAAATCATCTATATATAATAAATATATTAAAAATGAGTATTTTATCTACTAACAAAACTAATAGGAGGTTACTATGTAATTATTTAATATAACTATCGCGAAAAAAATTTATTATCAAGAATATTAAGTTATATCTTTAAAAACAGTGGGAAAAGTTTTTATAAAAAAACCATGTTATTAAGGATTGGATACCTAATGAACCTAATTGGAGAATACATTGAATCTCGTATAAGACACAAAATTCTTAATTCTAATAATATTAATTCAATCACCAAAAATTTAGAAATTACTACCAATATTGAAAAATATTATTTCTCCAAATTTAAAAAAATACTAAAAAATGCAACACAAAATTCTCGATTTTATGCAGAACTATATTCAAAAATTAACTTAAAACCAAATCAAATTCAATCTTTCTTGGACATAACCAAAATACCATTTACCTATGCCGATGATCTTAAAAAACCTGAATGTTTCTTTACTGTATCAAAACATAATTTTTATAAGAAATTTTCATCAAGTGGAACAAGCGGAAATCCAAAGGAGATTTATTTTACAAAAAATGATATTGTTAAAAAAATTATAAGTGATGCCTGTGGTTTAAAACTTCTCTACGGACTTACTCAAAAGGATATCGTAAGAATTATGTATGAAACAGGATACAACAGTTATGATTGGGGTGCAAAATTTTTCGCTTAAAAAGCTGTAATAAAAATAAACGCCAGCCCAATAGTTACAAATAAACGTCTCAGTGCCAGAGAAGAATATGAACTTCTTAAAAAGAAAAAAGTAACCGTTCTTATCGGAACTCCTTCTTATCTTAATAGTCTTGCATTTGAGATTAACAAACAATATGACACAAAGACTCTTTCTATTAATAAAATCATAACTGGTGCAGAAAATTTAACATCAAAAATGAGAAAAAGACTTGAAGACAAGTGGAATGCTGAGGTTTTTCAAAACTATGGAATGGTTGAATTAGGAAATTCTATTGCCGGGGAATGTAAGGAAAAAAATGGTTTACATGTAAGCCAACTTGATTTTTTCATTGAATTAATTGATCCAGAAACTGGCAGAAATATAAAACCTGGTGAAAAAGGAGAAATCGTGGTGACGACATTAAGCAGAACAGGAATGCCTTTAATTCGATATCGAACAAAAGACGAGGGATATATCATGAAAGAGAAATGTATTTGTGGGTTACCATTTCAAAGAATTAAAATATTGGGAAGACTCGATGATACAATTATCATTGGTTCTGGAGATAAACTACATCCAAGTATAATTGAAAATAATTTATTTTCAATCCCCTATATTAATGACTTTCGAATGAAAATTGATAAAAAGAACAATAAAGATAGATTTAACATTATTGTGGAAACAACAAATAACGATAAAATCAATCATGAAGAGATATTGAAACATATCATAGAAATACCAGAAATTTACAATGGCATATATAGTTCAAAAACAATTTCAATGCCAAGTGTAGAGTTCGTTAAACCAAATTCTCTCAAAAAATATGGTAATAAGATTGGTAATCGCATAATTGATAACAGAAAAACATAGTACAGGTTTAAAAATTATTTAAAATTATTTGTATTAACAAATCAAAAAATATAAAATCATACGTGATGAGAAAATATTTGAAACAAAGTTGACCAATGTTATATGTTACCCTTTTATCTAAAAAATTTTTTTTTTTAAGTAAACCATAAGATTTGAAAAACGTATAAAAAAAAGCAATTAAAAATAGTAATAAAAAAAGAAAGGTTAATTCTGATAAAAAGAAAAGAAGAATGCCAAATAACCCTGAGAATAACAACATTATCAAAGCAATATATAACGCATATTTTTCGCCAAATGATGTAGCATAGGTTTTCACACCATATTTCCTATCACCATCAATATCATGCATTCCTTCAAAGATATCATGTGCATCATCTGCAAGATAAGTAAAACCAGCTAAAATAATCAATATAACATAATTTGGATTGGAAAAAGCAATAAAACCAAATATTGGTACAATAAGCCATTGCACTGGAGTGAAAATCTCAGAATAAGCTGGAATCTTAATTTTCCTTCTAAAATATAAGTTATGAAACAAAATAAAAAACATCATGATCAAAACAAAAATAAAACACCAAATACAAACAAGGAAGGAAAAAAATAATGTGAAAAACCAACATATCAAAGAAATCGTAAAAAATTTTTTTTTCGATATTATTTTTAAAGGTAATGGACGATTTTGATGAACCATCAAATCAATATCAACATCGGTTAAATCATTAAAAATCAAAGCAGAAAAATAACCAAAATATAACGCAAGAATGGTGAAAACAATTGTTTTTATTTGATTTAAAAAATACGGTTGAACTCCATATGCCAACATGGGGGCGCTTGCAAACATCAACGCATAACTCACCAATTTAAATATTGAAAAATTACGCCAATAACGATAATATGAATAGTTTTTCTTTTTTTTATGTTTAACTTTAGCCAGCATCTACATCAACAATTTAAATAAGAGTTATTTGTGATTCTTATAAGATATTTTTGGAATAATTTTATAAAATATAATATTTGGAATGAAGTACCATTATTCATTTAAATTTAATGAAAATAAAGGGTTATTTTCATTAATTTCCCTTAGTAAGCAACTTACTATACCATAACATTAATAAAGAGTACAATTTAGTATCCATGAAAAAATGCCATCTAGATCAAAGAAAGAATTGATCTATCCATTTCATATTCGAATTATTAACAATTGTATTAAAAAATATACCAACATATATTGGACAATCATTGATTTTTTCTCCATTAAATCTCCATTCATTTCAGATTTCTTTTATAAAAAAAGAATCAAGGAGAAATATGAAATTGAACATAAACTGATTAAATTAAAAGATACGGACGATATTCTTCACATCGGATGTGGATTTTTTCCGTATTCAGCTCTTGTATTATCAGAGAATAACCACAAGAGTATCACCGCAATTGACAACAATAAAACAGTAATTCATCATGCATATAATTATTTACATAAGATGCAACTCGATGAAAGAATTAATCTAGATGTTAGTAATGGTGTATCATATGATGTCAAGCCATTTTCAGTGATTATCATATCTGCTTGTGCCAATTCAACATTAGAAATTTTTGAAAATATTATGAACCATACAAAACCAAATACTCGTATTATTATACGGGAATTATGGCCCATGAGCAAATATCTTAAAACAATTATAAAAAATCAGAAAAAAATAATTATTGAACAAGAATATAAACATCACTCTTACCCATTTATTGGTATCTTTGGGTGGAATTCTTTTATACTACGTATAAAGTAATATTTAATTATTTTAAAAAATTCTCATCAGTTTGTTTAATCACTTTCTTCAGAAACATATCAATACACCATTTAATCTTTTTCTGTAAAATATTTTCAATTAACTTAAAAAAAACAACCTTTTCAACATCAAAAGCTGAACAACCCTTAACATTCAGATCCAATGAAGTTAACCACACAAAAACCACGGTTAACCACCATAAACACACCCACACAGATCAACCCATTGATCACCAATCAAATTATCCTCAACGCTTTTCTAAATACTATAAAAAAAAAGAGAATCTACAAAATACTTATTTTATTTATATT
>JALHTX010000266.1 GCA_022866015.1 Thermoplasmatota archaeon | reverse complement strand
CTGGACTTTTTACAGGTCTTGATGTTGAAACAAATTCTGATGGTACTGTCAAAACCGATAAACATGGACGAACAAGCATACCTGGTATATTATCTGGTGGTGATGTTGCCTCTGGTCCTGCCACGGTCATTAATGCTGTTGCTGCAGGTGAGCACGCTGCAGTTACAATTGATCAATATCTCACTAAAGACAGGACAAGGAAATACCCGTGGCGAGAACATAAGAAAGTTGATACTTTCTTTGATCCTGAAGCAGAACCAGTTAAATATGGGTTGCAGAAACCAAAGGTTTTACCACCATCTGATAGAAAAGGTAGTTTTGAAGAAGTAGAAATGTGCTATACAAAAGCTCTAGCTATGAAAGAAGCAAAAAGATGCTTACGCTGTGACCTAGAATTAGAACTACAAGAAAAACTACATGAGGAAAAACCGTTAGAGGTGAAAAAGCGATGATCGAATTAACAATAGATGGACTCCCTGTTCAGGTTGAAGAGGGAACAACAATTCTTGATGCTGCTCGGTTTTATGGCATTGAAATTCCAACTCTTTGTCATAATGATGGACTGACCCCATATGGTGCTTGTCGCTTATGTGTTGTTGAAATTGGTAAAGGAGAAAATGCAAAGTTGGTGTCATCCTGTACGTATCCTGCTGAACCAGGTTTGTTTGTTAGGACTAATTCAAAGCGTGTCACCCAGGCACGTAAAGTACTTGTTGAGCTTTTAGTTGCTATGTGCCCTTCGTCTAAGACTGTTCAGGATCTTGCTTCAGCAATGGAAGTTAAAAAAGTCAGATTCAAAGTTGAACATAATGATTGCATTCTCTGTGGACTTTGTGTCCGTATGTGTGAAGAACAGATGATGGCAAAGGCAATAGGTTTTGTAAATCGTGGTAAAAACCGAACGATTACAACCCCATTTGATATGAAATCAGATGTTTGTAGAACATGTGGTGGTTGCATGTATATTTGCCCCGCATGTGAGCTCCGGTGTCAAGGACCGAATGCGGAAACTGATTTATGTAATGCTTGTCTGAATGTTCAACCTGTATGTTTGAAAGAAGAGGATAATAAAATGTGCTTCCTAGATACATGTGGATGGTGTTATGAAGAACTAGGAAGGAAGAAAAAGAAAAAAGAATAATTTGAAAAATAAATGAAATTTGGAGGAAAAAATATGTCATTAACAAAAATAAATGCATCTGCAGCAACGCTTAGTAAAAATAGGACTGAAGGGGCCATTAATACACTTAGTGGTATGTGTGCCACGTGTGTTGATGGCTGTATTGGCATGTGTGAGATAGGTAAATCAGCTTATCGTGGTCATGAGGTAATTTATCCGCAGCCTTTTGGTATCATCACCGCAGCATGCGAAAAGATTTACCCTGTTGACCTTTCTCATTTCACAATTCTTGGAGGCGTTGTTGGTGCTTGGGGGATTGAAACCGATAGTGATCGCGCGATATTTTCAAATGTTAATCTTGAACGAACTGTTTGTAAGAATAATCCAATTAAGGTCAAAATGCCGATTATCATACCTGGTCTTGGTTCGACTGCAATTGCAAAGAATAATTGGGAAGGGCTTGCCATCGGTGCTGCATTATCTGGTATACCTCTTACTATTGGTGAAAACGTCTGTGGTATGGATCCTGACGCTGAATTTGTCAAAGGAAAAGTTAAACACTCTCCAGACCTTGAGTGGAGGGTAAAACTTTATAAAAAATGGCAGCGTGATGGTTATGGCGCAATCATTGTTCAGGCTAATGTAGAGGATACAACTCTTGGTGTTCATGAATATGCTATCTCTTAGTTAGATGTTGATGCAGTTGAATTGAAATGGGGGCAAGGCGCGAAAAACATTGGCGGGGAAGTAAAAATTAAGGAATTGAAACGTGCTCAGGAATTAAAGAAACGAGGATATATTGTTCTCCCTGACCCAAATGATAAAAATATTATTGCTGCGTTTGAAAAAGGAAGTTTTAGAGAATTCGAGCGGCATTCACGTGTTGGCATGGTTTCAGAAGATGGATTTGTAAAACGTGTTAAAGAACTACGTGATTATGGGGCGAAGCGTGTTTTCCTTAAGACAGGTGCATATCGACCTATTGCACTTGCACAAGCAGTAAAATATGCATCAAAAGCAAAAATCGATCTTTTAACAGTTGATGCTGCTGGTGGAGGAACCGGTATGAGCCCTTGGCGAATGATGAACGAATGGGGGGTTCCG
>JALHTX010000265.1 GCA_022866015.1 Thermoplasmatota archaeon | reverse complement strand
TTCAAACATACGATCAAGTACATATAATTTAGGCACTACATAAATGTATCGTAATTTATATATTTATATGATGTGAGTTAATTAGATTAATAATAGAATGTAGTGTCAAATTTAATATACTATTATTAGTTAGAAGGTGTAGTTAAGTATATGAAATTACTGATAACTTCAAACAGATTGCCGTTTACGATGGATGCCTAAAGAAGGAGATTTCAGGATTCAAACCCACGATGAATTTACAATAAAACAGCGAAGGCAGGGTTCGGAACTCTGCGGTCGCTCCTATCGTCGCTCCCTTCCTCTAACGAGTCATATAACACGGGCTATACGGCTTCACTACGCTTTGCCCAAATCCCGACTTCGTCGGGACTTCGCATAGCACGATTCCGTTAAACGAAATAATGTTCGAGACATAATATAGATACAATTATAAATGAAATGTATTTAATTTATTATCATAAACTTAATAACTATAATCGGGCTAATAGCAGCAACTTTTACAACAGCATCTTTTTTACCACAAGCCATAAAAACAATAAAAACAAAATTACGACTTGACTTTATTCTTGCAAAAACTACAATACACCATATCACAGGGATATTGAAGCACGTTTATCTTTAACAAAATTGATGGTAGCTCTATGCTCAGTATCAGTTGAGTTCAGTGTTTGTGTCCAGTTATAACTGATTATAGTAGCTAATTTTTGTATATTCTACTTGTCACTAATTAGCTTTGATATTTGTTCACATCACTACAGTATGTTCTACAGTTTTCAGTTGGTACAGTAGATCTCAGCATCTTATTCCACATTTTGCGGAATTCGTCGTGAGGATTATTGGACTTTTTTGGCAAATTAATGGCAAAAAGTTGTTAATATAATTTGCCTTTTATTGGCTGGGCAAAATAATGGTTGAACAATAAAATATTGGAATATCATTTCAAATGACGAATGGGAATGTTAAATAAATAGGGGCAACAATATCCCTATATCGCGAAAGAGGTTAAGCGATGAACAAGAGAATGGCTTTCTCAACGGTTATCAGCGTTATGGTAGTCCTGGCTTTATTGCTCGGCGGATGTGAAGAGTTGAAGCCTACCCCGACTCCAAAGCTGACTTTAGATGTTCCCACTTTGGTTTCTACACCTGATGAAGCCATCGTGCGCGAGTTTACTTGGAAGTATGGCGGGATTGATTGGGATTGGGAAGCCGAGATATCCCAGCAGCTTTATCAAACCCTGCACGATAAGCCACGACCCCGGACAGGGGAACACGCCATGTACTCCGTTTATGTAACCCAGAGTTTGGACGACGTTTTCTTCCAGAAGCTCGCCTCTGCATTGAGTGCCGAAGGAGTAAAACTGGGTTTTACTAATAACCAAATGGTGGAATTGGCTGTCTTATTTGTGCAGACTATTCCTTATAGCTATGATATTGATAGCACTGGTTGTAAGGAATACCCCAGATATCCAATAGAGACCCTGGTTGATGACACCGGAGACTGTGAGGACCATGCTATCCTGCTGACCCAATTGCTTTCCAGCATGAATTATGATGCTATCTTACTGTTCTATAGTGGAGAAAGTGGAGAACGAGCACACATGGCTATTGGAGTGGCCGACAGTGGCAACACGTACGGGACCAGCTATAACCACAACGGCAAGAAATATTTCTATGTTGAGACCACGTCCACCGGGTGGGAAATAGGTGATATTCCTGAAGAGTTTAAAGTCCCAGCCTATACCTGGGATCTGGTTCCGGTTCCGCTTTTGGGCTGCGAGCGGTACTACTCGCCAGCTTTCACAGGTACCATGCCCTTAGAATTGACCATCTATAATGATGGTACGGCACCAGCGCTGGGTGTAACCGCCTATGCCTGCCTTGATGCGGGCAATAATATGAACTGGGCCCAGGCTCAGACAACTCTGGACATCCCTCCAGAAGAAACCCGCACCGTTACTTTGATGCTTACTCTCCCCAACCAGCGGGTTTACACCAGAGTAGTTTACCGAATAAGTTATGGTGGCTTCAAGGTGGACGAAGGCTCTAGTGATTGGTTTGACACTCGGTAGTTTGGCAATGAAATCACAAACTGCATATTCCATGACAACTGTGATGGTATAGAACTTCAATACTCTTCAAACAACATAATCACCGGCTGTAAATTATACAATAACACTCATATGGGAATAGATGCAATCGCTGAATCAAACGACAAAAACACAATATCCAATTGCGCCATCTACAATAACAAAGTGAACGGCATATATCTATCATCGTCATCTGATAATCAGATAATGGATTGCTCTATTTCAAACAACAAAGATGGAAATGTAATAACGACTGGGAATTCATATAATAATGAAATAGCAAACACTAACTTTTATACTTCTGAGACAAAAACAACAGAAGACAACTCCATCAGTTATCAAAACAACAAAATAACACCAGAAAAAGATACAAAAAACAGTGTCTTAAATGCAATATCAAATATTAAAATAAACAACTATAATATTATAGTATTATTTACTTATATAGCCATGTTTTTTGCTAATCGTTGCCAATAAACGGGTTAAGTTATGCGTATAGTTTTTTAAAGAAAGAAAGGTTATGAAAGTGTAGTTGGAAGGGAAAAAAATGAAAAAAATAAAGGACGAAAAAATCGTAGGCTATGCTCTCCTAATTGCTGGAATTTGTATAATGGGATATAGCATAGCTTCAGCTATCATGGTTTTTAATGGAGGGGAAGTGCCTATTAAAATACTGCAGAGCGAAAATAAAAAAACAAATCAAAGTAGTCAGCCTAATCAACAACCTGACTTAGGAGATGTTATGACACCTTTATTTCCAATGTTTAATGCGTTAACATGGTTAGCAATAGCATTTTTCATAATAGCAGCAGGTGGAAGGGTAGCAGGAATAGGCATAAAGATGATGAAAGTTTCTATACCTGATGAGGTTAAAATTATAAAATCTGTAGAAGATAAAAAAATAGAAACTGAAAAAACAAAATGAATGATCATCTTTTGATAGTTAGAATTGGTTTTATAAAGGAATACTTGTTTTTAAATTGCAGTTAAGGAGGAAAGGAATAAAGAAAAATGAAGGAGGATAAAAAAAGATGAAACGAATGAATATGGCTGTAGTAGCTTTGGCTTTGATTGCAATAGTTGCTCCTGTTTCAGCAGGCGTCTGGATTTTCAGCAACATAGTAACAGTGCATGGCGACGTAACAAGAAACGTCGGAGTCCATCCTGGAGACTGGTTCAATTATAGTGTAACCATCGGTGGGAACGGTACACTCTCCCCAGGTAACTGGCTTGTCGGATTGGAATGGGTCCTACTGCAGGTCACTGATGTCTCTGGCACCAACGTGGAGTACGGTGAAATATGAAGTTCAGCACGTTTGTGAATACAGTGTTGCCTGCCCTCATTCTGATTGGATGTATTGGAGGGGGTCTGCTTATTTATGGACAGCAGATGTGGGGAGGACTTACTCCAGCTAGGGATTTGACAGGCACGTGGAGAAGTATGATTTCAGGGCATGGTCTTTCACTATGGCCTAACGAAACTTCCATCTCTAATAAGTTTTTGTACGATGTTGAATTGAAACTAACTCAGAAGGGAAATGCTATTACTGGCTCTATAACATTAACCATGCGGAGTTCCACGTATGGTTTACCCCCAGAGCTCGTTGGGCAATTGAATGAACCTTTCACCTACCAGATTACGGATGGGAAAATTGATGGAGTTAAGATTAGTTTCAAAACAGGAGACACTAACACAGACTACTTCCAATGGTCAGGGACTTTTATAACCGATTCTATGAAAGGTATGACTGAAGAACACGTTGTACAGACGCAGTATGATGGGATGGAACGGGTAGGTCCATTCTGGGTTGGAGAATTCAATCTTGTTCGAGTATGATAGCACCGCACTGAACAGGCGACGCGACACTATCAAAACGGAAGCGAAACAACTCACAGTGACTGGGTGGACGTAAAACCTTCAACGACCACATGAGTCTTCTCATCGGCAGCCGTCTTGTCGAGGTCATTCCAAGACCAGATGATTCTAAGAGTAAGAGAATGTTTTACATCACAGATAAGGGTCGAGAGTTTCTGCATCGCTACAGAAATCTCATCATTCTTCTAACTGCTGAGAAAATGCCGATGCCTTACTCTCTTGCGAGTCTTTGCAGAATCCAAGAAATAAAATCTCTGATGGAGTCATAGCATCGTTCAAGAGTCTGTTTTCCTTCTCTGCGATGCCCTGTTTTTAGGGAAATGAAAAAACAAAGGAGCAGAGAGTGGACTTGGGCTCATCCTAATTACCAAAAAGAAAGGCTAAAGAATCGAAAAACATAATGTCAACGATTAGCACAAAACATGAGTTAAGTTTTTAGATGTATAGTTTTTTAAAGAAAAAAATGTTATGAAATTGTAGATTTCCGGTGGGAGCAAATGCGATATTATTGCAATGAATGTAAAAAGACCATTTCAATGGAAGAGTTTCAATATTCAATGAATAGATATAAAAAAGCTCTTTGTAGTGATCATCAGCGTATTAATAGAATAAGTGGGACTACAAAAGATTTACAAGACCTGGTTAGAAATAGACATAAAGATGAATTAATAAAAGAAATACCAAATTTGAAAACTATTAAGGATTGGATAAAAGCAGATCTTGAAACCTGGGATAAAGTCATTAAAAAAGAGGGTGATGGAAGTTATATTATTAAAGTTTCAGAGGAAGATATGAAAAACAGTTATTCAAAACGTATCAAGAATAAGGATAAATCTTAGAATCAAAGGGGAATGTAAAATTGGGAGCGGAAGATAATGTACGTAATTTGTAAAATCTGCGTCTCTAAAGAAACCGATAATCCTGATGGGATTTGTAATGATTGCAAGTTCTGTATTATTGATAATAAGGATATACCACCAAACCTGTAATTTTTTCTCTGTAAAAATTAACATTCGTTATCTGAGGTTTTATAAAGCAGTTGTTGTTTTGAAGTTGCAGTTTGAGGTATGTATTGTGATAGTATGAAAACTCTTGAAGAAATGATACAAGATATTACAGACAACAAAGGTTCACAAACAACTTATAAATCATACTTGAACAGATGTTTTAAAATATTAAACAAAAAACCTGAAATCTATTTTGATAAGAATAAGGATTCTGAAGAATACAACAACGATATACTTGAAATATTAAAAAATATTAAAGATTCTCCACCAAAATCAAAACAATGTATAATGGAAGCTTGGAAATCATTGTTAGCAATACACGACATAACACCTAAACCAAGTATAAAGAAAATAATCAATCAAAGAACAAAAGGTAGAGCAATATCCGAAGAAATATCACTTTCAACAAAAACACTAAAGACTTTATTAACATCAGGAAAAACTAGAGAAAAAGCTTTATTTTTGGTACTTGCAACATCAGGAATCAGAATAGGTGAAGCATTAAAACTTAGAGTAGATGAACACTTAGAACTAAATAATAT
>JALHTX010000264.1 GCA_022866015.1 Thermoplasmatota archaeon | reverse complement strand
TTTTCTAAAAACACGACCTAGCGAAAAAACTTTGCAAGGTGGTTTTGGATGCTCATATAGATAACGAATAGTGTTTACAGTTGTATGAGTCCTTAGAAGGACACGTTCACCTTCTTCTTTTGAAAATTTATATCCCCAACCCGTAGAACCTGTGTTTCCACCGTTTTCATGAACAGCTGCTATTTTTTTTACAAGGTCTTCATCATCAATCTTTATTTTAGAAGGTTCTTTACAGTATAGTGTATCCTGCATCTCACGAGCAGGGTGATCTTGAGGTATAAAAAGCATATCCATATTCCAAAAACAGGTTTCAATATAATCTCCTTGTATTTCCTCAAAACCCATTTCTAAAAATATCTGTCTTATATTAGATATAAGATGAATTAATGGATGAGGTTTACCACCAAATATAGCTGGCGCAAATGCATTGATATCATAAGGTCTTATATCTCTACTTTTCCATAAGCCATTTTTAATTATTTCGGAGGTTATCTGAGAGATCTCATCTTTTATTTCGATTCCTTTTTCAATTATTTTTTTACCATTTTCATTTAAAATAATTGTGCAAGTAATTACATCTTTTTCTTTGATTATATTTTTACGTGATAAAAGAGAAATAATCTTGTTTTTATCTATTTCACTATTTGGATTAATAGATAAAATTTTTAGTGTTTTTTCGTCTTCAGTCTCAGTATTTAAAGCTTTTATTCCATTCTCGGTGATAGTTAGATATGTTTCTTTTTCTTTTATGATATTTGCCCAATTATTTTTTTTAAGCCAACCTATTGCTATAGGATTTTCGTTTTCCTCTAAAACTCTAGATAGATCCGTTAGAGAGGTTTTACCACATTTATCAAAAATAAATTTTAATGCTCTTTTTTCTGGAAGACCTTTTTCAATATATTGCTTTCCTTCTTTACCAAGTGAATAAACAGTTTTTATATCATCTTTTATTTCAACTAAATTTTTTGATTGAAGCCACGATGCGGCATTCATTATTTCTACTTCTTTTGTAAAATTTCCATTTTTAAATATTTCATCTGGTGATGCTTTACCTTTTAGTTTGTGAAGTGTTAGAAGAACTTTTTTTTCATTTGTTGAAAGTTCTTTTATTGTTTTCTCTAGATCCATATTAATGCCTGAAATATTTTACACTGTATTAAGTTATCGAGTGTCGATATCCAAACACCTTTGTTAAATCCTCTGTTGTTCAGATTTTATGATATTTTACAGACATCGATAATCGATTTACATTTCATTTTTGTAATGTGATATTCCCTGCTTCACTTTATAAGTTTTAAACCTAATAGAATGGGTGTTAGTTTTTTATCATCTTGTAATCTGTTTAGAAGTTGTTTTGCTTCGTTATCATCTTTAACAGTTTGTATATAATAGTTTGTATAAAGATTAAGGATTGGTAACTTCCAAGCATTTTCAATTTCATTTTTTACTTGATCTCCATTTTTCGTAAAAATTCCAATACTCATTGAGATTGTATTTCCTATTTCCTTATACTCTTTATAACCAAGTTTTTCCATATTACCATGTACTATATTGCCAATTCGTGCAAATTGTTCAGATGTTACGTTTCCTTCTCGTATAAACCATATTACTATATTCTTCATTTCATTTCTTCCCCTAATATCTTTTTATCAAGTTCATTTGATTGCCTTTCATTAACATATTCTTTTTTTAACCTTAAAAATTTAGATACACTACCGCAACCACCTTGCTTTTCATCGCAATATAAAGGATAGATGGTTTTCTTTTCATTATCCTTCGATACATCTATACTGATAATTGCTCCACATTTTTGGCACTCAAAATATTCAAACTTTTCTTTCATTTATTTTTCATCTCCTATAATTTCCTTTGTTTATTCATTTGTTTTTAATATTTTTCCTTTCTCAAAACTTTTTATTTACCAACTGCTTTTTAAATTTACTGTTTAGTATATTCAGAAAAATTCATTACATCATTGTATTTTTGATATGCTTGAAAAGAATCAACTAACGCCATTGCATATAGATAAACAACATCCTGTAATGCATCGTCAAGTTCTTTTCTTTCATCTAATGTATTTTCTATCATCCAATTATTCATTTTATCTATAATATTAGTAACATCTTCTTTTTTATTAATTGTATTTAGAAAATTTAAGAAATTTTTTGTAAATATTCCATTAAATAATTTTGGATTTAAATGCCCGTCTTTTAATTTTATATCCACCTTTTCTTTTTCCATTTTTTCTCCCTCAAAACTATACCAAATCTTTCTTCAACTGTTCGTATTGTTATTCAGTAATTTCATCATATATATATCTTTTAATAAGTCTCTCATTTTTCTTCTTATATTTAATCTTATTATGTTTAACTTTTATTCCTTTTGATTCAATTATCGAATAGATTAATCCAATTAGAGGAAGAATAATAATAAGAATAATTTGAATATAAAATCCAACAATACAATAATATTCTCTCCACCCATAACTAAATTAGCACCACCTAATGAGTTCTTTTTTTTGTAAACAATTGTTAATATAAAAACTTCTCTTTCTAAAAAATATGTTTAATAACAAAACAAGGTTAAAAACAACAATTTGTTAGATCCTACTTATATCAACAGGAGAAAAAATAAAAAATTAAATTGCCTAGAAATAGAGGTAGTTGCAAGTATCAAATACCTCAATACACTCCCCCATTCATTAATGATAGATACCAAATACCCTCATTAATTTTCTAGGCATGTTAATATTTATCATTACTATTATATAAAATTATCGATAGTGGCTGATTCTTAAACAATGCATCTCTACACTCTTTACAAATTGTATGCCAGCCTTTTTCATCATTTTTTAAATAATAGTTAATTCCTTTGTTTTGACGGCATCGAGGACATAATTTACTTAACATAGAATATGGATTGATTTCATTGTTTAAATAAAGATTATTAGGATAATTGAAAGTATAAAAAAGGGATAAGAAAGAGTTAGAGTTTGGTTTTTTAGGTGATTCTTACAAAATACCCTCTGCCTAATACAGGAGTAGATTCAGTAAAATTTTCTCTTAGAATAAAAATTCTTGCTTCTATTGTAAATTCTTCTTCTAAATGTTCTGTTGATTTATCATCTGGATAAAAAAAGAATACTGTTATTGATTTTAAACCAAAAGCAACTGGTTCAATTGAATATTCTTTATTATT
>JALHTX010000263.1 GCA_022866015.1 Thermoplasmatota archaeon | reverse complement strand
TGAAAAAATATATATGATTACCAGAAAAGTTTTAGAAATAATTAAAAAACATGATTTTACTTGTCATGTTTTAACTAAATCTGATCTTGTTCTAAGAGATATCGATCTTTTAAGAAAAAGTAATAATTGTATTGTAACAGTGAGTATTATTAGTCTAAAAAATGAAAATTCAAATTTTTTTGAAAAAAATGCTCCAAGTTCAAAAAAAAGATTTGAAGTTGTCGAAAAATTAAACAAAAAAGGTATATATTCAGGTATTGCAATAATGCCTTTTTTACCTTTTATTGCTGAATCTGAAATTCAAAATATATTTAAGGAAGCAAAAAAACATGATTTAAAGTATATTTTGTATAAACATCTTGAGTTGAAAGGCGATCAGAAGCAAATATTTTATAAACGAATCAAAAAATTTCATACAGATATTTTAGAAAATTATGAAAATCTATACAAGGATTGTTATCATCCAAGTAAAGAGTATATAAAAAAAATTGATAGTTTAATAAATAAAACTTCAAAAAAATATAATATTAAAATAAAAATTTAAAAAATAAAAAATAGAGTTTTATTTAAGCTAACAACAGAAAAATATTTTAACTTATATTGTATATCTACTTTTATGAAAATCCCCAAATGGAAATCAAAAGAAGTTGAAAATTACTTAGTCAAATACTACAAAAATAAGGATACCAGAGATACTTGTAAAACTTACCTTAGAAACTATTTCACAACCATTAACAAAGAACCTGACAATTATACAAAGAAACCAATAGAAGAAATAACTGAAGACCTGTGGAAGTATGCTCAACTAATAGAAAACAAACCTAAAAAGACACAAGCTGCAGGGCTTTCAATAATTAAAAAATATCTTACTAGACATGATGTAACAATTAAAGAAAACTTAATGGATGACCTAAGACAAAGAAACAACCTTAAAAGAACCATAAGGTCTATTACAAAGAAAGCGACACCAACACAAAAAGAATTGAAAGAGATACTGGGATATGCTGATTTAAAGAGTAAAACCTTGTTTTTATTCTGTGCTTGTACAGGTTTAAGGATTGATGAAGCTCTTTCATTGACATTTAATGATATAAACTTAGACAAAAGAACTATTGAATTATCTGAAGAAATAACAAAAGGAGAATACTCAAGATACACTTTTTTTTCAGAGGAAGTACAAGAACTTTTAAAATTATGGAAATCAGAAAGGCAAAAACTTTTACAACTCATATACAAGAAATCTAAGTTTCTTAGAGATAAATTGACAAGTATGGGTTATGAAGTAAAGCGAAAGCAAATAGCAAAAGGACAAGGGTTTATATGGTATATATTCAAGGATGGAGTACAACTAACTAGAGAAGAGATTATGCAGCTTGATAATCGTATCTTTCCATTTGATTACAGTAATGCTCAAAGGATGTGGTCTGGTTTACTAGAGAAAGCAGGAGAACCATATAGTAATAAAGATGAAAATTTTAAGCTTAAATACCCAAGATACTTATATAACATTCACAGCCTTAGAAGGTTCTGGTATACACAATTAACTTCTGATAGGACAAACCCTGAATATGTTAACTTTATGGGTGGTCATTTCTCAGAACTTGACAAAGCATACAAAGATTTTGATAGTACTGAAATGAGAACAAAATTAAAACAAGAATATGATAGTCATGTGAAAAGTTTACTTATTTATGACATCCCTCAAGATTTAACAAGTATAAACGAATCATTAAAAGAGAAAGATGAGAGAATTTTACAGTTAGAGCGTGAACTAAATGATTTGTCTCGTGCCTTCGTGCGAGCAGGATTGATAATAGATAGAAATAAAGAATTTGAGAAAAAATAAAATACCAATATCTTTATTTTGAATATGGAAGGGCAATTAGTCTGCCAATAAAAGAGCCACTACTCATTTTGTAGAGAGGCTCATCCTTCCATCTATTTTTTATCAAAAACTTTTTTAACTATTATTATATTTGAAATATTATAGCAGAGCCCCGAAAAGGGTGCAACTATACTGGCTATGTATTTCCCAGAAAGTGTTTGCCGTAAAGGCATGAGTATTCTACTGGAACACATAAAAACTCGACTGGGAGGTAACGTCTGCGAAATCGATGGACGAAATATATATGGCAGACGTGAAAGCAGATATAGTTGAAGAATTTTTAAAAAGAAAAAATTTTAGTCTTAAAGAAGCAGTTGAATTTTTTAAAAAAAAGTTTGAGGCGTTAGAGTAATTTTTTAAGAGGTGTTGGTTGCGATGGATAAGACAACATTAGAACGCTTAAAAAATAAACATACTTCACTCAAAAAAAATGACGGATTTATTATTGATGGATATCTTGAGAGTGTTGACGATGACTCTATAGTTTTTCTTGCTGATAATAAACTAAGGATTATCAAATTTACTGAAATCGCAGAAATCAGGGAACTAGGTCAGGGGTGGCGAAAGTGATGACAGAGTTTACAGATGAGCAAATTTGCATACTTGGAAACGACATAAGGCAATGCTCGAAAGAATGCAAGGATTTTGAGAATGGGAAAGGGATGCCATGAGTGACATACAATATAAGCAAGTGCATACGACAATCCCTGAAAAATACTTCAAATATGCTAAAGACAATAGATTACCATGGAATGAATTGTTAATAAACGCTATAGAACAAAAAATGCAATCAGACCCCGAAATAATACAAGAAAGAATAGAAAACAACAACCGAGAACGATTACAATTGGAACAGAAACTAACCCGAGCTAAACAACAGGATACACTGAAAAAAACAAAACTGCAGGACTTGCATAAGGGGCTGGTACCGGTTGACTAAAATAATCAAAGATGTTACAACGGTAGAACAATGGAAACATCTACTTACAGATAACAAATACCTAAAACCTGAATTAGAAACAGCAAAAACAAATAATGTTTTTATACTTAATTTTGAAAAAGTAGATAAAGCAAATCCTGAGCTAGGACAATTACTACTAGAGAAACCGATGAAGGCAATAGTGAATTTGGAATATGCATTAGAAGAACAAGAACTAAAAGATAGCCAGATAGAAATAACAGGTTTATATCCAATAGCTGAAAAAAACATAGCGGACCTGAGAACTGACGATCTTAACAAATTACAATCAATTGAAGGAATAATACTACAGATTACGAGTGTAAACCCAAAATTGTTTGTTGGTGCCTTTCAATGTTCAAAATGTGCTGCCATAATAAAAATAGAGCAGAATGAGGAATATATAAAACAACCAACAGAATGCTATGAAGACCAAGGAGGATGCGGACGGATATCTGATTTCCACCTATTGACATCGTTATCAAAATATATTGATTTTCAAAAGATGTTAATAACAAATCCTTACTATGAGCCATATAGAAGGGAACTGGAAGTACATTGCTATAAGACACATTGTAATAGAGTTTTACCTGGAGAAACAATAACGATTAACGGACAGTATTCCATAAATCAACAGCAGAAACAACTAACGCAGGAGACTTTTTTTCACACCTATGGTTTTGAAAAATCACATTCAAAAAACTTAGAGTTTATTACAGTGGAAGAATCTGAAAAATCAAAAAAACTTAAAAATTCGGAGGATTTGTGGCTCATACTGATTAAGAGTTTTGCACCTAGCGTATATGGTCATATAGTGTTGAAAGAATCATTGCTGCTGCAGCAATTAGGGGGAGTATGGTACGATTTACTTGATGGGATTACAAAAAGAGGGAGCATACACATCCTACTTGTTGGTGATCCAGGAACCGTAAAAAGCTCATTAATGCAAGCAAGCGCGGCAGTTGCACCTATCTTTACCAAAGCAAGTGGACGTGGTGCAACAGCAGCAGGTATAACAGCAGGAGCAGTAAAAGACCCACTTGGCGAAGGATGGATACTACAAGCAGGAGCACTGGTAAGGGCAAATAACGGTATATGTTATCTTGATGAATTTGATAAACTACCAAAAGAAGTACAAGGCTGCCTACATGGACCAATGGAACAAGGTGTGGTCGAGCAGAGTAAAATGGGGAGCGTAAACCAAAGTCTAGCAGCTAGAACAAGTATACTTGGAAGCATGAATCCTAAAATGGGAAGGTTTGATGACTTTGATAAAAAATATGTGAATCAAATAGATATTGAAGCAGCTTTACTTTCACGTTTTGACCTTATATTTGCAGTAACCGATACGCCTGAACCAGAAACAGATAGAAAAACAATACAGCACATACACAAAACAATTTATAATAAATCTATTGATAATGACGAATTATTAACACCTGATTTTTTAAGGAAATACATACATTGCGCACAAAAAATAAAACCAGTTATATCAGAGAAAATAAACAACAAAATAATCGACTGGTTCTTAACGCGTAGAAAGATAGAAGATTATCATATAGGCTATAGACATTACGAAGCGATACGTAGGTTAACAGAAGCAAGAGCACGTTCGAGATTAGCAACAATTGCAAATGATACTGATGCAGAAAGAGCCATTGAACTCTTTGATTGCAGTCTGGATACTCTTGGGGTAAAGGATATAGATTCAATATTGACGGGTATAACGACAAGTGAAAAAAGAATACTTCAAGCAGTTGAAGGGGTTTTGCCTTGTTATTGGAATGATATTTTAGGATATGGTTACAAAGAACATGATATACAGGTATTGATTGACAAAGATTTTCTTTTTAAAGGGAAGGATAGCAAGATATATTTGCAAAAGGTGGTTGAATGAACAGCCACTTCTATAGTACATTACAATGTACATTACAAGGTACATACTCCTGTAAAAGCATGGTAAAAACAATATTATATACACTGGAAAATAATATCTATTATATTATCTATACTCTGTCAATGTACATGTACAGTACATGTACATTCTCCTTTAGAATGGTATTTTCTAATTGTATATCTAATTTGGAGGCTTTTTGAGGTCTAATTATGAAATTGATTTCATTCAAAGTTGATAATCAAGACTATGACCGTATTAAAAAAATTGTTAAAGAACAGAAACTAAACTTTACTTTATTGTTTAAGCCAATTGCCCATAACATTGCTTCTGGAAATGCACAACCCACGAAGTATACCAAAGGTATACCGCAAAATTCTGACGAACTATACATCTATATATCCCAACTCAAAAAAATCATAGACAAAATCATAAAATCATGTGATTTTGAAAAGAAGAAGGAATTATGACACAAAATATCATTATTGATATTGAAAAATACACAAAAAGACCTAAATATGATGTTGTCACAATAAGAAATGTATATCAAATAGGGATTTAGGCAAGAAGTTTAACTTATCTAGCTGAAATACGGTCCATGTATGCGACCACGCAAACCCCACAAGCAATGGATACAATACCATGCATGTTGGAAGGTGTTCACATCCTGATATAAATATCTCTTCAAACAATGTTATGCAAACCATGTCATTTTTTAAAAATGACATATTTTTGATATTATTTTAAAGCTGTTTTGAACATTTTTTAAAACTATTTTGAAATAATTTTAATATTTTTGAAACGATTTTGAATCGAAAATGACTGTAATTCAAAATATTATTATAGTACCATCTCGTTAAAACTAAATATGTATTC
>JALHTX010000262.1 GCA_022866015.1 Thermoplasmatota archaeon | reverse complement strand
ATTGGAAGGCTTACAGAAAGGCATTTAAAAAACCAACGAGACGAAGGAGGAAAAAATAGTTGAGGCAAAGAAGGTTGGATAATGATTAAACGAATCTATCTGGATTCCTGCATTTTTATTGCATATTTTGATTCCAGCGATATAAATCATCAAAATATTTTGAGATTTTTAGAAAAAATTAAAAATAGAAATGATATAGAATTATGTTCTTCATCATGGACTTTGACTGAAACTATTAAAGTTCTATTAGTTGATAAAAAATTTCACAAAAAGAACGTTCAAGAATACGCCGAAAAGTTGTTACGAGAATCAAGATTAAGAGATATTAAATTTAAATGGCTTAGGTCTGAAGATAAA
This sequence comes from Thermoplasmatota archaeon, assembly GCA_022866015.1. Classification (GTDB taxonomy): domain Archaea; phylum Thermoplasmatota; class E2; order DHVEG-1; family DHVEG-1; genus PFL35. The sequence goes on along the minus strand of JALHTX010000262.1, from coordinate 2,119 downwards.
CCAAGCTGTGACCTTGATGAATTTTTTTATTTATATCAACAAAAAATATTAGAAAAAAGGATTGGTGCTGCCGACATAATGCATGCAATTTTGATGGATATCCATAATATAGACACTATTGCTTCCTTTAATGATTCAGATTTTAAGAAATTATCAAATATAAAATGCATTAGACCAGAAAATATTGGCAGGTATAGATTTTAGAATTAAATGTCTATTTACTAATCTAACAAGTTTCAAAAAACATCTAAAATTTTCTACCAAAAAAAATACCCTCAAATCACTATAACAGAAATTATTCCATTTTTGAACTCTGATTTACAATCTGACTTATTGTTGCAATGCTAGGATGTATAATCTTTCCATATTTGCCTTTATATGTAATCCAGCGATTGATGGTTCTATAACTGTCTCCACATTTTAATGCCAATAGAATTTGTTTTTTTACATTATCAGGAATGGTAGGTCGCCCTACTTTTCCCTTTTTAACTGCTTTTTGAAATTTAATACTATCCTTTATTCTGTCGCTTTTTTTCTTTGATTCAAGGTTGGCATTGTAACCTAAAAAACCAATTAAAAAATTACGAAGATGTATGCCTATTTCTCCAGGTATATTTATCTCATCAAGGAAAGATTCTTGCACGCTATGCAACAGTACATCATAAGATGCTAAAAGATTAATTTCTTTTAAAAGTTCGATACCACCTTTCCTTGTCCATCGGTCTAATGCCCAAACCACGACATGTTGTATTCTTTTCTGCTGCACCAGTTGCAGCAGTTTTTCATATTCAGGTCGATAAACCGTCTTATAAGCACTTTTAGCATGGTCAACATATATACCCTGGATTTCATAACCACGTTGATTGCACAGGGCTTTGCAGGGCTCCAACTGGCTCTGTTCGTCCTGTTGGTCACTACTTACACGAAGGTATATTGCTGATTTCATTAGTTGTCGTCTTTAATTTTTTTTAGTTCCTTTATCATACAACCTAAGAAATTTTCTTCATTTAAGCAGGCTTTTAAAACAGGTCCTAAACTTTTCATTCTTTGCTGAACTTCCGTCATTTCATAACATATCTCTTTTTTTTCCATATAATTTTACCTCCATATTTTTCTAATTTTAACTATTTTTTTACTTATGTAGGCTGGTGATCTCCTTGGGACTAAAACCATGGGTTTTGCTTTTTTCGGAGGATACAACCAAGGAGACCAATTTTTTCTTCGCATCATTGGTTTCGAAAGATTCCCTAATACCATCAAAAATATCAAATCCCAAACAAACACGTGGTTTACCAGGGATAATCTGACAGACAAAACCAGCCTTATCTATTATATACATTTTTTTGATTTCCTCAGATATAGAGCTTCCCTAATTTTATATAGTTTTATGCAACTACGTATACATTTGAATGATTTAAGATAAATCATAAAGAAAAAGTTATTAACTCCAAATTTCTTTGATTTTTTTATGGTTAGCGATAAAACTCAGGTTGGCGGCCCTATGAATTTTAGGGGTATGATATATAAACCTATAAATGAACAGGGCGTAGTATATCTATTTGGATTAGTTGCCGAAGATTTAAATATTCGAGTTGAAAGTATTCAACAAGGTTATCCTGATTGTACGGGTATTAGGTTTGTTGGTGGTGGAAGATGGGAACGAATTAGAATTGAATTTGAATATAAAAGCAGTAACTTTTATCATGAGCCTGCTGGATGTGACATTATTGTTTGTTGGGAAGACGATTTAACACCAGAACAAAAAGAAGAAATGGGTTTAATAAAGAGTGGTATCGAGATTATTGAATTGAAATCCGTAATTAATACCCCCGAAGTACCTAACAAAGAACTTAAAGACCTAGAGATAAAATCAAAACAGGAGTTTACATTACAATATCATTTTGATCTGAAACACGTAAATGAAAATGTTAAACAATTATTTTATAAATTAGATGAGAAAATAAAAAACATTAATCCTGAAATTTGGGATAAATATTCTAGTAAGTATATAACCTATTACTCGCCAGACAAGATGTTTATCTCATTATCTTTACAGAAAAATAGTATTTCATTAGATGTATATACAGATACACAGAAACTTTTTGGTTTCAGAAATTAT
>JALHTX010000261.1 GCA_022866015.1 Thermoplasmatota archaeon | reverse complement strand
GCATCTGCATTTAGCTCCTTTTTGTTTAGCAGGTTAGAGATTTCCTGTAATAAAAATTCATAAGTACGAATTTGTCCAAGTATATACTGGTATTTTTCCATATTGTCAACACCACCTGATGTTACCATTGTGGTCAGATTTGCCAGCTGGGCCTTCATGTATCTTTGTAATTTACTTGCTACGTCTACTGTTTCCATTCTCTTCTCCTTTTGTTAGTTATATTAACAATTCCACTTACGTAGAGATTTATTAATTCTTGAATTTGGGTCTCTTGCAGTTTTTGCAGAAGTTAATTTACTTTTCATTCCTGACATTCTGGCACAAAAAGACTTTCTTCTATTAGCTGATTTAGATCCTTTTTTTAATTTACTTGGTTTAGTAGTTACTGCCATTGATAATTTAGAACCAGGATTTGCAGCTCTATAAGATGCAATACCTTTTCTATTTAATCCACCTGATTCTGATTTACCTTCTTTTCTTTGCCATGCTGCAGTTCTACCGCCAGATGCCATCATAATTCTACTTTTACCTTTTAATGCAATGTCACCCATTACTTCCAACCTTTTTTTGCAAGTTTTGGTTTTCCTCTTATAAGACCACCTTTTTTATAATGTTCAACTGGATTATATGGTCTTGTTGAATCTTCCTGACGAATAGAATTTATATATTCAAATTCTCTTTCTTTTTCTTGAATTTCTTTATATTTTTTATCTAATTGTTTTTCTGATTCTTTAAATTTAGCTTGTTTTTCTTTTGCTTGGTTATAATATTTTTCTCCAACACTTCCGCCTTTTTGCATATTTTCACGTTTTGAAAATGTTGAAACATTTGTAGGTTTAGGTCCTGTATTACCAGCGGCTCTTTTTCTTGCAACTGCTGATCTTCTTTGACCTTCTGACATTGATCTAGCTTTAGCTAACGGAACGCATTTTGGATAGCCTTTTCTTTTCTCTCCTTTTGATCTACCACAAGGAGCAAAAGATCCATCTTTTCTTTTAGATCCAATGTCTACCCATTTCTCTTGAACCCATGCGCGAAGACCTTTGGCCATATTAATATTTCTTTGTAACTTTTCTTCTGTTATTTATTACATCTCCACAACCTTTTGCAATACCACCTTGTTCATAACTAGATATTGATTTTCTTTGTTGTGAAAGATTTGTTTTATTTTTAGTAATAACTTTTTTTCTTTTATCTAAAGTTGCACCTGCAGAAAGCATTCCACCATTTGCTTTTCCTTTTCTACCTCCTGGAACTATTTTTCCAGAACAAACACCGCTTGCATACATGTTCGCATAGGCGCTCGGATACACGTCAAATTTTGCTTTTGCTGCAGCTTTTCCTCTGGCACAAAGTTTAGCCATTACTTTTTACTTTTTTTTGTCATCTTACCTGATTTAGTTTCTCTGTAACCTTTTTTTTCCATTTTAGTTTCTTTTGCTTCCATTGCCATAGATTCAGCGCCTTCATGAGCCATAGATTCGTCCATAATCATTCCGCCTTTTTTCTTAACAACACCTCTGCCTTTTAATATATCTTTAAAAGTTACTTTACCATCACCAGTTAAATCTGGAAATGCTTTACCACTTTTTTTAACTTCACCACCCATTTTAAATCCTGGTCTTGGTCTTTGTTTATAATCGTTTCTCATGTTATATCCTTATCCGTTTTCTTGATTGTTATTTACCGGTTTGTTCGCCATAGTGCGTGCAACCGATTCTGCGCTCCTGCCCACCACATATCCTCCGAGACCTATTTGTAATAATGTCCAAACATCTCCTGGAAGAGTTATAGTGATAGAAGCTTTAAAAAAAAATAATAGTACTGGACCTAATATATAGTTCCAAACTAAAATAAATATTAATACGTACATTAATAAAGGTCTCCAACTAGATGCAAACCATCCAGCTTTAGCTTCAGCTTCAATAATTTTTGCTGCAGCTTGTAATTCTTG
>JALHTX010000260.1 GCA_022866015.1 Thermoplasmatota archaeon | reverse complement strand
CTGTTTCAAACCCCTCCTTGGACAACATCAGGTTAAGCATTTCTGCGAAATCTGGTTCGTCATCAACAATAAGTATTTGTCTAGGTTTTACATCACCTATCGGTTTTTTTCCAATTTTAGGGGTATTCATCATAAACCACGCCTGAGATCATATTATCAAGATATACTTTCAAACTGATATTATTTATATTTATTGTGCCAAAAAACCATAATGTTAAAATTACAAAAAAATTACATATGTAATGTCTATTGAGTTGAAAAACTGACATCCACCACTTCATAAAAACGTTCGATTCTCACAATAACCATTTCAATATTTTTTAATTCTAACTAAATGCTAATTCTGCAGATGCTTTTTAATACCATTTAAAATCATTTAAATCAAACGGGTTCTAAATGTAATCAACGATTGTTTTCATCCTTAACATCTTTTGCTTGCTCTTCTTAAGAATATTGTAATTCAGTCAGCAAAATAATCTTAGATCACTCGTCCTTTCTTTTTATTTTACTTGTTTGTTATATTTACAATAATAATCTCTATTACTTTGACGATAAGAAACATGGTGAATTTATATATGAAGTATGAAATGAGTCTTCTTTGTAGTAAGTGAATAATTTTTATGTTAAAAATAGCCATAAAATTTCTTTCTAATTAAACTCTAAAAATTTGCAAATATTTTAACAAATGTGAGTTCAAATCTCCCCCCAAGGTAGATTAACATCTGTTATCCGAGGATTTATAAAGAATCAATTGTTTTCAAATTATAGATTGGATAGAAAAAATATCCTTTATTAGGTGGAGAGATAATCCTATGAAGGAAGAAACATATGGAATGATTTGGGGTAGTGCATTGCTTGTTTTAGGCTTAGTCATATTACTATCTGTCTTTTTAAGTGTGAACGAGATAGTTCAAAATCCAGTAGAGAAACTTGACAAATGGGTGCCAGAGGAGATAAAAAATCCGACAGTGTCCTTTAGCTGGAGTTCCAATAATGTGTCTGTCTATTTCAATGATGCATCTATTAAGGGGAGTAGAAAGATTGTCAGTTGGCAATGGGATTTTGGAGATGGTTCCTCAAGTAATGAGAAAAATCCTAGTCATCATTATTCTGAGTATGGGGATTATACTGTTATTTTACAGGTGGAGGATGAAAACGGTAAGAGCGATATTGCTCAGACAAGAGTTTTCATTAATGAGAAGCCTAATGAGGGGCAAACCCAAGAAGGTGCTTCCTTCGACCTCGGACTTGACAACGCATTTAAAAGATTTGCTATTATAGTTCTTTTTATAAGTGGTTATGCTGTGATAGTAATGATAGGCGGGAGGTTAACATTGGCTGGCTGTCGTTTATTAAGGCCCGTTCCAAAGAATGTTAGATTAAAGATAAAATCTAGTGATATGGAGCTTGAAACTATATCGCAGCAGAAAAATGAATTAGATCTGGATAAAGGTTCTCAGATAAAAGATAAAAAATCATGGTTTAGAAAAAAATAGATTTTAGTTAGAACGATGAAAATCGGTTTTATAGTAGTTCATTAGTCAACAGGAATAGACATTGATTTTTTATTAGTAATAGTAAAGGTGAGTTCAAATCTCCCCCGCGTAATAACACCTATACTTTTATTTGAAGAAATAAGATTATGATATGCTAAAACACGATTTTATCTATATTTTATCGGATATAATGTTTGGGTTTTAATACTCGACTATTAAAACCCTCAATCGGCTGGTAATCGATTCGAAAACAATAAAAATGTAAAGGATCCAATAGATACAAATTATATTTTTATAGCGGTAAATATGTGTTCGAATCCAGATGCGCGCATAAAATATATAAAAATAATCAAATCAATGTTAAGGAACATATTTACCATCTAAATATGTTTTACAAATTGGACAGGAAAAAACTAAATAAACTATCAAAGTATTAGCGATTATTACATCTCGTTGTAATGTATTCGCATCAAATTCTTGTTTGCAATATGGACATTTTATCATGTAAATACCTAAATCTTGATATTTTTAGTTTATACTTAAATAATATGTTTTTTAAAGGTTCTGCATTTCTGATTTGTTAGCAATGCAGAAAAATATGTGATGTTTTTTTTCTCCCTCAAAAACCTTTAGTGTCTTTTTTTATGCTTCTGGATATAGTATTTCTTCCAAAGAAACTATGCTGTCTATTTTAATGATTTCAGATCCTGGTTCAGGTTTATATGGGCATTTGATTCTTATTGTGCCTTCTTCTATATCTACAAGAAATCCAAATACACCGTAATTTGTGTCTTCTTCTTTGTCAAAGTAGTTAACTCCCTTCTAACTTACCTTTATATTGGTTAAGTAGTGATAATTTCACCATTTTTCCTCTCTCATACTACAATTTCAATTAGAACTTAAGCTTCCATAGTTCTATATACAGAATTTTTTTTATTGGTTTGATATAATTTTATTATGTTTAGTTGGTTCATCAAAGATAAACTAAAAATATTTAATCCAAAATTTTATAGAAACATCTAATATCCATACCCATATCCGTATCCATATCCACTTGCATTAGATGGAGTAGAGGTTAAACTTGCAATTAATATAATTATTGTTACTGCAATTAAAACTCCTAATATTTTTTTAATTAATTCTTTATGTTTCATAATATCCCCCATATTTTTTTCATTCTATTAATCCAATTTATTTTTTCTTTAGTATATTTTTCTTCTCTATCTTATTACGTGTTGTTCATAGTATTTAAATTCTTATACACTTATAAATGTAATTATTATCGACAATTAATGATATATTTCTCTTAGACGCACATATACATCTTTTTCTTTGTTGAGATTATAGTTTTTCACTAATTTATCTATCTTTTTTTTGTAATTTTGTCTTTCTTTTAGTTGGAAAACACTAAATCAAAAGAACATAAAATGTATATATGTATATACAAATGAATCCTAAAGGCATAATTAAGGGTGTTATATACTAAACAATTAAAAATAATCCAGTAACAATAATGAGTAAAAGGAGTTTTATTTTATTCATATTTCACCTTCCCATAATTTTATGATAAATAATTTTAAGATCTCCCTCCGATTGATAGTTATAATATTGTAAATCCACATCACCCCTTAGACTATGCCCCATAAGGATTTTTTTATTTTTTTATTGTACGGTGATCCATATATGGTTTTCTAGGTATGCATTGTTGAT
>JALHTX010000259.1 GCA_022866015.1 Thermoplasmatota archaeon | reverse complement strand
ACCTAATATAAGCTTAGCAGATCTGTCTATTGGTGAGTAGACGTAGACATGAGCATATGCTACTGATTCTGTTGGTCTTGTACTGAAATAATGGCCTCCCGAGTAGCTGTGAACACATACTTGTACAAAATGTTGACCTAAACTTATCTGATTTAGATAATCCTGAGCGGTAGTATAAAAACCATTATCATACCTTGTAACATCATCGTTGTAAATATTATCAAGACCCACATCCATGTCATGCCAGTCTTCTTCAACATATTCAAGTCCACGCCATGGTTGCCAAAGCTTACCTGTTCTATAACTGTGTACTTTTGAAAAGTAATCATTTATCAAATTTTTTTCAGAATCATATTTTAAGCTTGATGCATAAATCCTACCAACATATATTTCTGGACCCATGTCACCGATACCTTGTGTATGAGAATCATAGTCACCATCTTTATCTGTATCCTGCCAGTTGCCATCTAGATCCATGTAGAATAAATCACTGGGGAAAACATCTCCCGAAACTTCAGCCCATGCAGCAGTGATGTCACCTATGAAAATTATGCCAATACTACCTTGGTTATATTGTTCCTTTACCCAGTTTTTTATTTCATCAGGTGTACCGTGTGAAACTGTTTTTAGATTAACTGAATATCCCTCATTGTTAAGATCAATTATATATTGAGTTATGTTATCAGAAATTTCTGGATACAGGGTGGTATCAACTAATAATGAAATACCATTATTACTTTTTATTGAGAGGATGTCTGGTGTAAAAAATTCTACTGGTTGTAGAGGATGAGTTCTTATGTATTCTTCATAGGTTCCTGGTAATTGACCATTAGGTGAAAACCATTCTAACTTTTTTATATTTCTCCCATCTTGAATTATGGAAGTGCCCGATGTTTCGTTAGTATTTTGATTTATTAGGTTAACAGCAGGAGTAGATGAAAATGATATAATTAAAAAAATTACCCAGATAATAGTTATTCTCATAAAATTTTTCATATATAATTCTCCGTTACAACCCCCGATATTTTATTTAAACAAAATAATGAATATATATTAATAAATGTTTGGAAGCAATATCTGATAATTTTTCTAATTAAAAGACTATAATTAAAAAATATTCTGATTTTTAGAAAACCTAAAATAATATACAACAGAACTTTGTTATCCCCCTCGATGGATAACATCCTGATTAAAGTCCGTGGTTTATCTAAAACAATTGAAGGTAAACTCCTATTTGAAAATACATCATTTGATATTTATTCAGAAAACTGCATTGGACTTCTTGGTCAAAATGGTTGCGGGAAAACTACACTGTTTAAGATTCTTTTAGGATGGGAGCGAGCAAGCTCTGGTGAAATCTGGCGAAAGGACAACCTGAAGATAAGATATTTGGATCAAATGCCTATAAGCTCTCTTGATGAGACAGTATATGATTTTTTTATACGTATCACACAGTCAGACACAATTCAGCAAAAAATCAGAGACTATGAAATACAATTAGAGAATCCTGAGATTTACAAATCAACACGCTATCTGGATATTCTTGAGAGTATACAGAAACTTAAGGTTACTGCGAGTCGGACTGCAAGTTCCTTGCGTTGGGAAGCTGCACTTGGTATTTTGGAAGAGATTGGACTACCAGATCTTTCACCTACTACAAAACCTCGTACTCTTTCAGGTGGTGAGTGGCAGAAAGTGGCTCTTGCAAGTGTACTTGCACAACCAAAAGAGTGTGATCTTTTACTTCTGGATGAACCCACGAATCATCTTGATATTGAAACAATTGAATGGTTAGAGCGACAGATTGTTGATTTTCCGCAAGCAGTCATGATAGTTTCTCATGATCAGTATCTTTTGGATGATCTTGTAGATAGAGTATTTGAGATGGAGGGTCATCATCTTGAAATGTATGATGTGACATATGAAGAATATGAGGAACAAAAACGTCTGAGAGCACATATTAAAATTAAGACGTATGAGAAAGCCAAAGCTGAGATGCAACGACAAAAAAAGGTAATTGAAACATTGTCAAGACGGAATAAATATGATCTGCAGATAGCAAGCAAAATGAAACGGCTGGCAAAATTGGAGCATGTTGAAAATCCTGTTTTGAAATCCTATATGCTAAAGTTCCATTTTAAATCTATTTTTAAGTCTGGTAAAAATGTTGCAGAGGGGAATGCTCTTGGGAAGCGATTTGGTAATAAGATTATTTTTAATCGTGCGAATTTTGAGATTTTTGCTGGGCAGAAGATAGGTCTCATTGGACCTAATGGTTGCGGTAAAACAACGTTTTTGAAGATGTTTACGCATCAGATACATCCTGATGAAGGAATGCTGAATGTAAGCTCTGGAGTAAAATCAGGGTATTTTGATCAGGGGCATCTCTCACTTATTCCTGAAAACAATCTAATTGATGAGCTTCGCAGGGATAATAGTGAACTATCTGAAAATGATGCCAAGGCGTTACTAGGGCAGTTCAATTTTAAAGGAGATATGGTTTTTAATCAGGTGCAGCATCTGTCTGGTGGAGAACGTGCACGGTTAGCTATTCTTCGACTGATTTTACAACCTTATAATTTTTTGCTTCTTGATGAACCTACAAATCATATGGATATGAATTCAAAAAAAGCAATTGAAAGTGCTTTAAATTCCTATACAGGAACTGTGATTGCGGTTTCGCATGATAGACGGTTTCTTGATATGATTGCAGATACAATCTTTTTCATGGATGAATGCTCTATTAAAATATATTCAGGGAATTATACGAGTTTTCGGTTGCAACGTCAAAAAGAATTGGCTGATCTTTCAAATGCGCATCTTGCGTATCTGTCTAGTACTGGTATTAAAAAATATATAGTATATAAGACGTTTACAATTTGGACGACGCATAAGAAACATAAAGTTGGAGAAGAAGTTTTTATCGGTGATCATAACGAAAAACGCTATGAATGGGCAATCAAAAGTCAATTCTTACGACCAGCAGATTATCCTGAGAAGAAGAAATGATTTTTTACGCTTATCTCTTATTAGCTAGTATTTGTGAGTGTTTTTGTACCTATGATTTATAAGACCTATGGCACTAATTAAACAGATAATATAAATAACCAAAACTCAAAATAATACCTACAAAATATTAAAAGTAAAATGTACGACCCAATCGAATTATCAAAAATAATCGAAAAACTTGTAACAAAGGATAAATTAAAGAAATATTACCGTTTCCGCCCAACAGGATTTTACGGTGGAATAGCAACTGCTGATACAGTAGGTTGTAATTTACGCTGCGAGTTCTGCTGGTCAGTAAATAGCGTTTGGAATACAAAAAATACAGGCGAATTTTTTTCTCCTGAGCAAGTAGCCAGGACTCTAAACACCCTCGCTAAAAAAAAGAATTATCGACAGGTTAGAGTATCTGGTGGTGAACCAACTATTGGTAAAGATCATTTAATCAAACTTTTAAAAAATATAGATTCTAGTTTATTATTCATACTAGAAACCAACGGAATTCTTTTAGGTGAAGATAAAAAATATATAGATCAACTATCTCAATTCCATAACCTTCATGTCCGTGTGTGTCTCAAAGGATGCAACCCTAAAGAGTTTTCTTTTCTAACTGGAGCAAAGAAAGGGTTTAATTACCAATTAAAATCCCTAGAATATTTAAAAGACAAAGCTTTAAACTTCAATATTGCAGTAGTTTCATTAAAAAACGATAAAAAAGAACTATACGAAAAATTACAAGAGATGGGTCTTGGCAAAATAATGATTGAGGACGAAGAAATAACGTTATACCCACAAGTAGAAAGGAGATTAAAAAAAGAAGGACTAATAGATTATTTTAAGTGAACCTAGTCTTAAATCAATAATTTAAAACATTTTATTCTTTATAAAACCTCAGATAAAAAATCTTAATTTAAAAAAATAAAAGATCACATGATTATTTTTTCATTATTGACATATCAGATAATTTTTTCCAATGACGACTATAGCATTCAGGACAAACGAACATTGTAGTATCTATCCCATCGAAATATTCTTTTGGAATCATAAAATCATTACCACATGTTTTACAGTGGTTTATAGTTATCAATTTTTGGACTCTCTAAATACTATCTATATAATATTTGATAGTTATTGTATAAATAACTTTCTATCAAGGAATTAACATTTTTATAGATTTTTTATATATTTCATTTCAAAACCACTTGAACCAGTATTATTACCATTTATCATCATGAATTATTTTATCAAGACTTTTTCTTTTTTTACCTTGTGTAACAATCTTAGCTAAATTTTCAAAAAAACGTTTTTTTTCTGCAGGATAACCAAGAGGCATTAAAGCAACAACCCGTATATGCTCTGGAATTCCAAGGATTTCTTTTACTTTTTTTTCATTAAATCCTCCAATCCAGCACGTCCCAAGTCCTTTATCTGTTGCTGCTAGGACAATATTTTCTAATGCAATAGAAACATCCACAATAAAATAATTTATGCCATTTCTTAAACCACTTTGTTTCGGATCACCACATGCCACAATAATTATTGGAACCTTTTTTAACCAGTGGTTTATGATACTGGTTTTTGATAAATCTTTTATAATTTTTTTATCTTTTACTATTACAAACTGCCAGCATTGTCTATTTCTCCATGAAGGTGCAAGTCGTGCAGACTCAAGCACAAAATTTATTTTATCATCTTCAACATTTTTATTTGAATATGATCTAATGCTCTCTCTAGCTTTGATTACGCTTTCAAATTCCATTATAAATCACTATTATCAAAAGCAATAACTGATTAATATATAAAACCTGATAGGCATCACAATAGGATTTTTTATAATAAATACTTTTAATCCTTGGTTAGATGTATAAATTTATATTTGATTAGAAAGCAAGAGATTGGAAAATAAATTAGAATTTTTCGCAGACACGCTTAAAAAAGGTATTATAAAAATTGCAGTATTTAGATTGGTTTTATCTGTTGAAAAAACCTCCGGGGTATAATAATTAACTAATATACGACTTTTGTTTTGTTACTTTAGTAAATCTTAAATGATGCAACCATTTAATCAATACGATGGATGAAAAAGTGGATCATTACATAAAAAAACAAAAATCTCCACAAAAAGAAATTTGTCAAAAATTAAGAGAGATTATTCTAAAACAATTCCCCAAATCAATGAAGAAATGAAAGTAGGAGTTCCCTGCTATGGCCATACAAAAGAAGACCTTTGTGGAAAATATTATATCGCTGCACTTAAGGACCACGTTAATCTAGGTTTTTCATTAAAAGGCTTATCAAAAAAGGAGCAAGAATTATTAGAAGGGAGTGGAAAAACAATGAAACATATTAAGATTTATTCCTTAGAAGAAATAGATGAAAAAAAGATTATTACTCTACTTAGATTAGTAAAAGAAAAATAAAATTTATCTGTAAACAAACAAATGAAATAGTAATATAAATCAAATAGAATATCTCCATCAAATTTACTCAAAAGGGGTTTTTTTTATGAACAAAACCAATGAAAAACAACTATTAGAGAAAGCTAACAAACCTGGAAAAGATGCAATGAAATTACATCCATTCTATCAGGGAAAAATAGAAATTATCCCAAAATGCTGTATAAGAGATTTTCACGATTTTGCTATATGGTACACCCCAGGTGTTGCAGAACCATGCAAAGAAATTCAAAAACACCCCATAAAAGTATACGACTACACAAACAAATGGAATACTATTGCAGTTGTAAGCGATGGAACCCGTGTACTAGGACTAGGAGACATAGGACCAGAGGCAGGTCTACCTGTAATGGAAGGCAAATCATTATTATTCAAATATCTAGGTGGCGTTGATGCATATCCAATTTGTTTGGATACAAAGGACCCAGATGAAATTATACAAGCTGTGAAATGGATTAAACCAAACTTTGGAGGTATCAACCTTGAAGATATTGCAAAACCAAAGTGTTTCTACATCCTTGATAAACTACGTAAAGAATTAGATATCCCAGTATGGCATGATGACCAACAGGGCACAGCAACCATTGTTGTTGCAGGTGCAATAAATGCACTTAAACTAGTTGGTAAAAAAAGAAACGAAGCACTTTTTTCTATGGTCGGCGCCGGAGCTGCAAACATTGCGATCGCACGAGTTCTTGTTTCATCTGGTGTAAAAAAAGAAAATATTATAATGGCAGACAGCAAAGGTATTTTACATCCAGGTAGAAAAGATATCCAAGAAATCAAGGATGAAAACCCTGTTAAATGGGATATGTGCATTAATTCAAATAACGAAGGACGAACAGGCTCTGTTGCAGATGCTATTTGTGGAACTGATATTTGTATAGCTGCGAGTAAACCAGGACCAGGTACAATTAAAAAAGAATAGGTTAAAGAGATGAATAATGATAGTATTGTTTTTGCAACAGCAAATCCAATTCCTGAGATATGGCCTTGGGAAGCCGAAGAAGCAGGAGTAAAAATTTTTGCTACAGGACGCTCAGATTTTCCAAATCAAATAAATAATTCGCTAGGTTTTCCAGGAATTTTTCGTGGTACACTTGATGTTCGTGCAGAAACAATTACTGATGAGATGTGTATTGCTGCAGCATTTGAACTTGCAAAAATCGCAGAAGATATGGGACTTTCTGAAAAATATATTGTTCCAACGATGGATTCATGGGAAGTTTTCCCTCGTGAAGCAGTAGCAGTTGGATTAAAAGCTATTTCTCAGGGTGTTGCAAGAATTAAACCTTCTCGACAGGAGTTATATGATCATGCTATGAGTATTATTAAAAAGGCTCGTGATCAAACAAATATACTTATGAAAAAAGGTTTTATTAAAAAACCATAAAACCTTTTTTTAATATTTTTCGCTTTTTATTAGATATTTTGATGATATAATTGTATATTTTTTCAAAATAGTTTTGTGTAATACACAAACAAAGGTGGCTTGAATTTAAAAAAATAATTAACCAAAATATCAACTTATAATATTTTGATAAATGCAAATGCTTATATTAGAAAAAACGTTGCCTGGTCTCGGGGCTAATAGGCTTTTATCAAAACAAAAAAGGTGTTAAAAATGGCAAATGTGAAAATTTTTTCAAAAAAGAACTTTGATACTTTTGTAGATAATTTAATACAAGATAAAAAATATGAAGTTGTTGCAGTCAAATCAAAAGGAAAACGTTTCGTATTTGATACAATTGATTCATCAGAAGAACTAAGATTAGACTATGATATAACCATTCTTCCACCTAAAAAATATTTTTTACCACAATATGAAAACCTTATGAGTTACAACTTAAAAGAAAAATTCGATGTCAAACCAGATACAGAAAATAAACAACGCATTATCATCGGAATGCATCCCTATGATATTGTTGCTTTACAACAGACCGATAAATATTATCTAGATGAACAAAAAGATGATTTCTATGAAAATAGACGTAAAAATACAATAATTATCGGCTCTGATATTGAAAATGTTTCAGAATACTCTTTTGCAGGTAGCATGAATACACATTTTATCGAATCAGGTTTTGACTTAATGCTTACAAACATAGGTGATAAATATGCTGTTACTATTGGTTCTAAAAAGGGAGAAGATTTACTTAATAAATATGTAAAATTAGATGATGCAAAATTATCAGATAAAGAAAAAATAAAAAAACTAAGACAAAATCTTGCATCTAAATACAAAAAAAATGTAAAAGTAGCTGATGGCAAAAGTTGGTCTTCACTTCTTGTTGTAAATTATGAAAACAGTATATGGGACGAAAGGTCATCTAAATGTTTGGAATGTAGTTCTTGTACTATGGTTTGTCCAACTTGTTTTTGTTACGATATACGTGATGACGTATCACTAAATTTAACAGACGGTCAGCGTATTAGAACATGGGATGGATGTCTTTTAAAAGATTTTACAAAAGTTGGAAGTGGTGAGGTTTTCCGTGATGATTTAAAAGACCGTTATCGGCATCGTTTTTTCAGAAAAGGAAACTACCTATCTGAAAGATATAATTTTATAGCATGCGTCGGCTGTGGTAGATGTAGCGTTGCATGTTTACCAAATATTGCAAGTCCATGTGATGTAATAAATGAACTTTCTCATTTTGGAGGAGAAGACAAACCAGGTAAATATTTCATAAAACAAGAAATAAAAATCGATGAAAAAGGAACAATTCATGTTCCTCGTAATGCAACAATCAAAAAAATACAAAAACTTACAGATTCAGAAACACTATTTGAATTAGAATTAAATGACAAAAAACCATTAGGTCACAAACCAGGTCAATTTGTAGAACTTTCTATTTTTGGAGTAGGAGAAGCACCATTTGGAATTTCTTCTCCGCCAAGTGACGAACCAACATTTGATGTTGTAGTCAGAAAAGTCGGGAATCTTACATCAAAACTTTTTACTTTTAAAGTTGGAGATTCTGTAGGAATACGTGGTCCTCTTGGTAATGGTTTTGATGTAAAACAATTCGAAGGTAAACATATAATTTTTATTTCAGGTGGAACAGGTATGATTCCAATGAGATCATTAATTGAATATTGCCTTGATAAAAAGAACCGTGACAAATACAAATATATGAAAATTCTTTATGGTGCCAAGCGACCTAGTGACGTTTTATTCCAGGATAAAATTTCTAGCTGGGAAAAAGGCAAAGATGTAGCATGCAAACTTACAGTAGATACATGCCAAGATGGTGAATGCTGGGTTGGCAGTGTAGGTCTTATTACAACTTTATTTCCTAAGCTTCATCTAGAGCATATCGAACCAAAAAATACAATGGCTGTAGTTATTGGTCCGCCAGTTATGTTTAAATTTGTCATTAAATGCCTACAGACGCTAGGTATTCCTGATACAAACATACTTGTTTCTCTTGAACGACGTATGAAATGTGGTGTTGGTAAATGTGGTCACTGCCAAATAAACGGTGTTTACTGTTGCAAAGAAGGACCGGTTTTCAATTATTCACAAATAAAGAATTTACCGGAGGCATTTTAATGAGCAAACTACATGTAGCATTTTTTGATTTTGCAAGCTGTGAAGGTTGCCAACTTCAAATTGCAGATCTGGAAGAAGAAATCCTTGATTTAATCAGTATCGTTGATGT
>JALHTX010000258.1 GCA_022866015.1 Thermoplasmatota archaeon | reverse complement strand
ATAATTGCTGTTCCTTCTCTGGCTGTTTTTGTTGCTATTGCAAGTTTTTCGATTAATAAAGGAACATTTCCTTTAATATGATCATCACCTGCACCATAGTCTTTAACCAAAGAAAAAGTATCCTTACCATCACCTGGTTGACCAGGTTTACACTCAAATATAGAGTCAAACCACCAAAAACAGTTAGCCAATGCAACTGGTCCACAAAAACCAAACTGTGCTACATCATCACCAGTTGGAATGGTTTCAAGATTACAGTTATTACCCGGTGCAATACGTTTACCATCTGAGCTAATGATATCATCACCAGCTGGAACAGAGTTAAGAATTCCGTTATTTCCCGGGAATATCACTTTCCAATTTTTCTGAGCTTGATCAAAATCAGGCATACCTTTAGGCGCGTAATCAGGATATGATGGTTTCCAATACCATGCGAAATTTTCAGATGTTTTCGCATATGTTTTATTTACATTATTAACACAAATAGAACTAGGAGACGCTAATAATAGAAATATTATTGTTATACAGAAGGCACCAGCTTTAACAATATATCTTTTCTTCATATTTTTTTGTCTCCCTCTAAATCTATCTATAAAACAAATAACATATATATAAGGATTATTCGGCATATAACGAAGATTTAATTAAAACATTTGTTACATTAAAATCAAAAATAAATAGGTTAAAAACAGCAAAATGTTAAAACCCTTAATCAAATAAGTATTCAATAACTTGTAAAAAGGTTAGGATATATTAGCCTGAAAAAATATAGGTGTATAATGGTAAAAGAACACAAGACCGTTTCGTTGTTCAATCCTTTTATAAAAAAGGATGAAGAAATAGATGAGAATATAGCTGAATTAATAGAGTGCCTCTGGAAGCTTGATATAGAAACAAGTAATTCATGTGAAAATAATGTCCCTTTGGGCTATATTTGGATAGAGTTTCTTTGTGGATACGATGCTGAAAAATTTCTTGATATTGTAGGTAGGTTCATCTATAAAGACAAAGCAGATGTATATAAGGTAGATGACTTGTATCAAAGGATGAATAGACCTTCTGATGAATCACCTAACCAGTGGCTCTATAATTGTGATTTAATGGATTGTAGTGAAAAAGTAATAAACGACTATACTGTAATGGATGATGAGTTTTGTGGCTTTGCGTTACCAATCTCTGTTCGTTTCCCAATAAAAGATTATCCAGTTGTTTTGAAATCGTTAAAAAAAGAACTAAAAGAAGAAATAAAATAAAATGAAATATAGATATATTCCATTTACATTGTTATAAAAATAATAAATAATTATATATGAAAAAAAAGAGTTAGAGTTTGGTTTTTTTAGTTATAGTAGTATTGGTTTAGTATTTTTTAGTAGAGAAAAAAAAGAAAAAAATGGTAGGGAACTATTTTTTGGTTGTTACTGATGGAATCACTACTATGGATACCAATATCCACCACCGTAATAACCGCCCCATACAGAACCTCAGACTAATCGAGTCCAGATAAAGCTGCTCAGCCACCAGACAAGTCCCATGACGACAATAAACATAATCAAGCTGATGATGAAATACGTCATCTCTTGTTCTTTTGGTGTTTCCATGAAAATCGGGAGGCCGAGATACAGGATGTATAACCCATAGATTCCCCCGAGAAGAGCAATCAAACCTATTACAGGATATATGTTTACAATCCCAAGCAGTAACCAGGGTGTCGCAGCATACGAGACAAGCTTTAACGCTTGCATCTTATTTTGTTTTGATTTAAAGTTCCCTGCAAGAGCATTAAGGATAAAACCAAAAACAATGATTCCAACAATAGATAATATATAGGTTATGATCGCCATTGCAAACGCATAACCAAGCAGCTGTCCAGCACCACCCCACCAGAAGAACCCATATCCTAACAACATCCCAATGAAGGTAGGTGCGGCAACAATCGCCAGGTAAATGATAATATCTTTCATAGTGACTTGTTCGTCCTTGAGTTTTAACATGGTTCCTTTTGGATTTATTATTAAGTCCTTAGCTTGATGTACTATTTTCATAATATTCATTTTTACACTCCTCAATAGATGAAATGGGGAAAAACTTCAGAGGTATTAAACTTATTTAAAAAAACAACATATATGAAAAATATATGTAAGAA
The DNA here is from genome assembly GCA_022866015.1 of Thermoplasmatota archaeon. Taxonomy (GTDB): domain Archaea; phylum Thermoplasmatota; class E2; order DHVEG-1; family DHVEG-1; genus PFL35. Next base: position 129 of record JALHTX010000258.1, on the reverse strand, counting down.
TGCTCGATACTTTCTGTCTTGATTTCTAAACATTAAACTCAATAATAAGAAGCATAGCACGTAATCTTTTAAAAAAGAATGCATGTATCTTCCACTTTCTTCCTTTAAAAAATACTCTTTAAGTGATTT
>JALHTX010000257.1 GCA_022866015.1 Thermoplasmatota archaeon | reverse complement strand
TATTTCTTTTAATATTTCTAGTGGTTTTTTACCAATCATCTGTTCATCGATTCCAATATGAATGCATATATAATCAATTCCAAGTTCTTCTAGTTCTTGCGCTCGTTTTATTTTATCTTTAACCCCTATTAAATCTATCATTATTTTTATACCATATTTTCGAGCTGATTTTATTGCATCCTGTATTGTTGAATTATCTGCTGCAGCAAGTAGTACAACTACATCTGCTCCTGCTTTTGCAGCCATCTCTGTTTCTAAAGCACCTGTATCCATCGTTTTCATATCTGCAATAATTGTTTTATCTGGGAAAGCCTCTCTTAGTTTTCGAATTATATCCATTCCTTCGCTTTTAATTAGAGGTGTTCCTGCTTCTAACCAGTCTGCACCACCTTTTACACTTTCTTTAGCGATTTGTATTGCTCTATGTTCATTAAGTAAGTCTAATGCTACTTGCAGTATTGGTTTCATTAAAAAAGGAATAAACAACTCGTTATTTAAAAGATAGTGCTTATTTTAATGAGGTAAAATAACCTGTTTTTTCGCATGCATCTATTAAATTTTAGAGTCCTATTACAACTCCCATCAAATTTTCTTTTTCTACCTTAATCTGATCTAATTTTATTGTATCATTTTTTGTATCAAAACTGTACCACATTTCTCCTTAAAAATGATACAAAAATGGTACAGTACTTTTAAGGCTTTGCTTAATTAACGTCTTTAATTGGTTTAGCTTTTATATTCATGTGGTTTTAGCAATAATTATATTAAATAATTATATTAGATTGTTTAACTATTTTATAATCCAATAATAAAAAAGATAAATGAAATCTGAGTTAACAAAATAGAATTAAGAAAAAAAAGGAAAGATTTTTATACAATAAAAAATATAATTATAATATAGGGTCTAGTATGGTAAGAAAATAATTTTTAAGAATGATTATTCTATTCCTTTCTTTACCTCCCTAATACTAGACCCATTTTACTTATTTTTTGAAATGAAAATGAGTGTAAACAATTGTTAAGGAGAGGTTTATAAACAAATAGTTGTTTTAAAATTGTAATATTGGGCGGAAAAATATGGTTAAAGTTATACTTGAGTTAACTGAAAATGAGTTAGAAATTTTTTCCCACTGTATTGAATCAGCAATCGATATAAAACATATGAAGACTGATCAAGATAAGAAAAGAGCAGGAAAAATGCTAAAAAAAATACACAAATATATCCTAAATCCTAAAGTTTAAGGAAGAAAAAATTAAGACTAAAAACCCTTACACAAAAAATCAATAATATTTTATATACAAGGAGAAAATGATGTTTCAATGATAGTTAAACCTAAAATACTTACAGGTCAATTAAACGACTTTATAAAAAAACTAGAATTACAAGCTTTAGAAACAGCTGAAGAAAGACGTCCATTGTACTTAGAAGTTGATATAAAAGATGCAATTCTAATACTTGACGTTGGTTGTGGTTCAGGAATGGTTACACGTGATATTGCGCATCTTACTAAAGGTAAAGTTGTGGCAATTGACGGTTCTGAAGATATGATATCTGTTGCAAAAAAAGTTCTTAAAGATTGCAGAAACGTTGAGTTAAAGGTTGGAGATGCAGAAAACTTACCTTTTGATGATAATACATTTGATGTTGTAACATGTAATCTTGTTCTAATGTGGGCAGATGATCCACAAAAAGTTGTTTGTGAAATGGCTCGTGTTGTAAAACCTGGTGGAGTTGTACTTGCGTCGCTTGAACCAGATTATGGTGGTAAACTACATTATCCAGAAAATCCTCGTATTGACCCAGTTTTTGCAGGAAATGCAATAAAAAAACGTGGTGGAGACCCACATATTGGTCGTAAACTAAGACTTCTTTTTGTTCGCGCAGGACTTAATACAAAAGTAGGTATAGGCAATAATCGTATTTGGAGTTGTGAAGAAGATAAATCTTATTATCTACATGCTAGAGATTTCTATATTAAAGCTCTTAAGGATGCTGGGCTTTCTCAGGAAGAAATTGATAAATGGGAATATGATTATCTTAAATCTATGGATGAAGGCGTTCAGCTTAATTTCTTCCCACAGTTTTATGCAATTGGTCGCAAACCAATGGTTTTATAACCATATATAAAATTTCCTTTCTTAGATGCTATTATGTCTGCAGAAATAGTTGATGGTAAAAAAATTGCTGAAAAAATTCGTAAGAATGTTGCATTTGAAATTCAAAAATTAAAGTTAAAATATAACATAGAACCTAATATAACTACAATAAAAATAGGTAACAATCCTGAGTCTAATATCTATCTTAAACTTAGAGATACTGCTTGTGAAAAAGTTGGTATAAAACCTAAAAATATTGAACTGCCCGAAAGTGTATCCGAGGAAGAAATAATTAACTTAATATCAAGATTAAATGAGGATAAAAAAGTTCATGGTATACTTATACAGTTCCCAATTCCAAAACATCTTTCTTCGGATAAATTAATAAATACTTTAAACCCAAAAAAAGACGTGGAGGGATTAACTCCTTTAAACATGGGTAAAACCATTGTTGGTGATGAATATATAGTTCCATGTACACCTCTTGCTATATTAAAAATTCTTGAAGAAGAAAAAATAAGACTTCAAGGTAAAGATGTTGTAATAATTAATCATAGTAATATTGTTGGTAAACCTTTAACTGCTCTTTTTCTTAATAGGAACGCTACTGTTTCTGTTACACATGTGTTTACAAAAGATTTAAAAAAATATACTATTGGAGCAGATATTCTTATTTCAGCCTCTGGCATTCCAAAGTTAATTAATAAAGAACATATAAAACCTGATGCTTTCGTAATTGACGTTGGTATTATAAAAACATCCGATGGCGTCACAGGTGATGTTGATTTTGAATCAGTAAAAAATATAGCTGGTAAAATCACCCCTGTTCCAGGTGGTGTTGGACCTGTAACAGTTGCCTGTTCACTTGTAAATATGGCTAAAACTTTTAGAAACTGCATGGAAAAATAATTATTTTTTTTATGCTTCGCTTTTACTAAATAGATAGCTACCAATCAAAAGCATCACTATACAGATTGTTGAAACTATTCCAAGACTTAATAATGGATTTTGTATTACAGAGTTATCTATACCAAGCATACTCCCACGAAGACCATCTACCATGTAAAAAAGTGGATTAAAATACGCGATAGTAAGTAATGTTTCATTTTCTGAAACTGGAAAGAACGCTGATGATAAAAAAAGTAAAGGCATTATTATAAGATTCATTATTATTGGAAATGATTGAAAATCCTGCATTTTTGAGGCCAATATTAGTCCAAAACCTACTGCTGAAAAAGAAATTAATATCATAAAAATTATTGTTAGAATAAAACCAGTAACTCCTGATATAGGTGTTCCTATACCTATTGCAATAAAAAGTATTATAAAACCTTGAATTAGAGCCGTTGTCGCACCACCTAAAGTTCTACCTATTATTATTGATATGCGACTTACAGGTGCCACAAGTACTTCCTGCAGAAATCCAAATTGTTTATCCCATAATACAGAAATACCTGCAAACATTGATGAAAAAAGGATAGACATAGCAACAATCCCTGGTGCAAAGAAATGTATAAATTCCACATTTTCTCCTAATCCAGGCATACTTATTGAACTGAATCCTGCCCCTAGTATGAATAAAAAAAACAGTGGTTGCACTATAGTTACAACAATTCTACTTTTTGATCGTACAAATTTTTTCATTTGCCTAATCCACATGACATATATTGCCTGTAACTCCGCTGTTTTCATCTAATGATGACCTCCTCTGGATCTAGGTGGCATTGAATTTCCTAAATTGTTTTTTTGTTCATCATCACGTATTGTCCTGCCAGTATATGATAAAAATACATCATCAAGAGTTGGTTTTCTAACACTTATCGATTTAATTTTTACATTAATTTTTTGTGCTATTTCAATAATTATTGGTATTTTTTCATCACCTTTTTCTACACCTAGTGTTAGTGTTGTTTCATGTTGTTTTATTTTACTAATCCAATTTTTTTCCTCTAGTTTATTTCTAAGTTTATTTAAATCATCACAAGCTAAAGTTATTACATCCCTACCTACACTATTTTTTAAATTACTTATATCATCCAATATAAGGATTTTACCATGATCTATTATACCTACCCTATCACATAAGTAGTCTGCTTCATCCATGTAATGGGTTGTAAGAAATATTGTTGTTTGTCCTTCTTTATTCATTTTTTTTATGTATTCCCATATTGCTCTACGAGTTTGTGCATCAAGTCCAAGTGTTGGTTCATCTAAAAAAAGAACAGTTGGATAATGCATCAACCCTCTGGCAATTTCTAATCTTCTCTTCATACCACCAGAATAATTTTTAACTAAAACCTTTCTTTTTTCTTGCAGATCAACTAAATCTAATATTTCTTCAATTCTTTTTTTTCTTTCATCTTTATTCATACCATACATTCTTGCATGGTATTCTAGGTTTTCTTCTCCAGTAAGATCTGTATCAATTGCTGGTTCCTGAAAAACTATTCCAATGTTTTTTCGTACTTGGTTTCTTTGTTTTATAATATCATAACCTGCTATTGTTGCAGTACCTTCTGTTGGATTTAGTAGAGTTGTAAGCATTTTAATAGTAGTTGTTTTTCCAGCACCATTAGGTCCTAAAAAACCAAATACTTCTCCTTTTTTAACTACGAAACTAACTTTTTCTACTGCTGTAATTTTATCAAATTTTTTTGTAAGATTCGTGATTTTTATAATATCCAAATTCTTCTCCCCAGAATATTTATTTTTTGTTATCCTTATTTTATTAATAAATCTATCAATATGTTTGTTATAATAAAGCAAAGGTTTTTTTAATTTCATTTTTTTATAGGTTTTTAAATGGATTTCTATTCTGAGATAATCAATCTTATTCTTTTGGGTAATATTCATAATAAAATAGAACTTCATAAAACAAAGATTCTCCTTTGTAAAAAATATGGTATAAGTATTATTCCAGCTGATAGCGAGATTCTTGCAAGACTCCCCCAAAATTTTTCCGATGAAGAGAAAGATTTTGCAATATCTTTATTACGCAAGAAAGCTACACGTAGTATATCAGGTGTTACAATAATTGCTGTAATGACTTCTCCTGAAAAATGTCCTCATGGTCTTTGTATTCCTTGCCCTGGCGGCCCTAATTATGGTACTCCTCAGAGTTATACTGGCCATGAACCTGCAGCGATGCGTGCAAGTCTTAATGATTTTAATCCTTTCTTGCAGACACGTAATCGCATAAAACAACTAAAGGCTATTGGCCATCCAGTTGATAAAATTGATTTCATAATTATGGGTGGTACTTTTACCGCAAGAGATCCATTTTATCAGGAATGGTTTGTTCGTCGTTGTTATGATGGGTTAAATGGTAAAAATTCTAAAAGCTTAAACGAAGCAAAAAAACTAAATGAAAAAGCAAGTAGTCGGTGTATAGGTCTAACTATTGAAACCCGACCTGATTGGTTTCGCCTACGTCATGCAGATATGGCTCTAAACTGGGGTGCAACAAGAGTAGAGCTTGGAATTCAAACAGTTTTTGATAATATTCTAAATGTTATCAATAGAGGTCATACTGTAGCAGATAGCATCATTGCGACACGTATTGCAAAAGACTGTGGTTTTAAGATTTGTTATCATACGATGCCTAATCTTCCCCTATCTACATTTAATTCTGATATAGAAGCTTTTGAAACTATTTTTCAGGATTCAAGATTTAAACCTGATATGATTAAGATTTATCCCACCCTTACAATTAAAGGAACAAAACTTTTTGATATGTGGAAAAAAGGTTATTATAAACCAATAGAAACTAACGAAGCAGCAAAACTTATTGCAGAAATTAAAACATTTGTGCCTGAGTGGGTACGCATACAACGCATACAACGAGACATCCCTTCTCAATTCATTAATGCAGGAGTGAGCAATAGTAATCTAAGACAATTTGTTGAAAAAGAACTAGAAAAAAACAAATTAGAATGCCACTGTATTCGCTGCCGTGAAATTGGTCATAAAACTTTAAAACAAAAAATAGAATTCAGCGAGGAAGATATTGGTATTACAAGTATTTTTTATGAAGCAAGTGACAGTGAAGAAATATTTATCTCCTTAGTTGATGAAAAAAATGATGCACTTATTGGCTATCTAAGACTTAGAGACATTATTAATTCTCATAGAATTGAACTTCAAAAAAACCCTTGTATGATTATCCGAGAGTTAAAAGTTGTAGGTCAAGAGTTAGCCCTTGGTGAGAAATCCAAAAAAAGCGTACAACATAAAGGTTATGGTAAAGAATTAATTGAAGAAGCAGAAAAAATATGTATTGAAGAATATGATAAAAAAAATCTTTTTGTTCTCAGCGGCGCTGGTGTTAAACCTTATTATCGGAGATTTGGTTTTAAGGATGAAGGGGTTTATCTTTTAAAAACACTATAATATATGTTTTTACTTTAAGGTTTTGATTTAGTATGAAGATACAAACCGAGTGTGTCCCATGCCTATTAAAACGTGTTCTTTTTGAAATAGAACTCAGCACAGATGATAAAGAACTACAGAATAAAACAATAAAAAAAGCATGTACACTTTTAGCAGAATTATATGATCCAAATATTTGTAGTGTCGATATTGCAACAAAAGTTCATAAGCTTGTTTATGAAACACTTGGTGAAAAAGATCCATATAAAAAACTTAAAATTGAGTCAAATAAAGCCGCTAAAAAACTTATACCTCGTGTTGAAGAATTAATCAATGTTTGTGAAGATCCTCTTCGTATGAGCATGCTTTGTAGTATTGTTGGTAACATGATGGATTTTGGAATAGAAGGGGCTAGTAACAGCCCTGAAAAATTATTTGATATTTTTGAGGAAATAGTTTCAGATGATTTAGGTTATGATGACTATGATAGAATAAAAAATATTTTAAAAGATGCAAAAAATGTTTTACTTTTTGCTGATAATTGTGGTGAAATAGTATTTGATAAAATATTGTGTAGTGAACTAAAAAAATTTAAGCCTGATATTTTTTTAACTGTAGTTGTAAAAGGAGAAAGTATTCTTTCTGATGCAACAATGGATGATGCACTTGAAATAGGACTTGATAAAGAAGTAGATCAAATACTTACAACTGGTTGTTTCGCAGTCGGTATAGATTTTGAAAAATTACCCTTAGATGTTAAAAAACTTCTAGATAAAGTAGATATAATTCTATCTAAAGGCATGGGTAACTATGAGGCTTTTTCTGATACAACCTATAGACCAATTGCTTATCTTCTAAGAACTAAATGTGGTGCTATCGCAAATTCAATGGGTGTTACGCGGAATATAAATGTTATAAAATTGTATCATTAAAAAATATTATTCTCATTTTATTGTTTTTTATCTATAGTATTGTTAGAAGAATCTGAACCAAATTTTACTGATATAATAATAGTTGATGGTTAATTATAATCATTATTTTCGTAACATCATTTTAAAATAAATAGTTACTACTTGAAGTAAAGTAAACATTAGTTATTTTTAATTTTAGAAACCAATATAACAAAAAAAATTGTAAAATATCACTTATAAACCAACAGGTACTGTGTAAAACTGTAGTGGGAAATTTGTAGTGGAAAATCTAGGTTGGTTAAATAGATATTTAGAATGGTTCTATGTAATCTGAGTTTGGGAATTTTAGTTTTATTATTTTTAGAGATTATTGTTTCATTCTAATATGCATAAAAAACCAAAAACCAGATAAACCTAAAACTATAATTATTCCAAGACCAATTCTATAATACCAATCCATTTTTGATATTTCTAAACTTTCACCTATAATTAAAGATATTGCTGTTAGCAATATTAATTTTAGTAAGATTTTCCAGCCTACCTCTCTTGTTGTATAAATTGCTCTAAACCAACCCATTTACTCACCTCTTTTAAATTTCATTTACCCTGTTATAGCCACCATAGTTAAGTTTCTCTTTAACATTTTTTAATAGAGATTCAATTTCAGTTTGTTTAAACATTTTCAATATAGTATAAAGTATTAAACAATTAACATTTTTGGAATATTAAGATACTTTTGCTTTCTGGTATTGTACTGATTTTCGCATCAAGGTTAACCATTTGTTGTTTCCTTCTATTGTTATTCCCGCTTCTTCACTTGGTGTTTTACCATTAAGGTTTTCATGTGGTTTTATGAAGTTGTAGTAAATCCTATTTCCATCAACAATAGGAGTATCTTCTATCTTTAAACCTCTCATGGTTTTTTCACGATCTCTAATTGTACCATGCAACCGTTCCACATGGTTGTTGCTCGGATGGTGTCGTAAACCTGTATTCCAGAGATGCTCTGTTTCATTAGTCTTTGTGCAAAATTCTTTGTTTACCGCACTCCGATATGCAGGTAACCCATCAGTAACTATAAACTTAGGTTTCCTTCCCCCTGCATTCCTTTTGGCTTTCTGAAACACCATTCGAGCATCTTTAATATATCGTTCTTTTGATACTACACTTGCAAGTTGAAAACGAGTACGTTCATCCATTACATTCCACAAATATTCCCAAGAACCATCTACCTTAACCATCATTTCATCCGTATGCCAGACATCGCCTATTTCTGGTTGTATCTCATTGACATATTCATTCATTATTCCAACGTATTTCTCTATCCAGTTGTAAACAGATTTATGGCTTATATTCAGTTCATAAAACTGTTTAAGATGTTGGCTTATTTTCCTGAGACTTATTCCTTTGAAATACAGATCAAGTGTTAAGGCGATTATTTTCGGGTTGTATTTCATATTCTCAAAATCAATGTTATTGACAAATCTCCTATTGCAGGTTTTACAGAAATAGACTTGTTTATCATTTTTTACTCCATATTTGGTTATCTTGGGTGAATGACAGAACTTGCAACATTCAACATCAATATTTTTAATGCTGATTTTCTGTTTAACTTTGAGATGTAGTTGCTCGAACTTAGCTTTTAGGTTTTTCCAGATTTTAACCGCACTGATATGTTTACAGGGTAATCCCCTAAGTTCAAAATCCTTGCAGGTACATTTCCATTCGATATGCGGTTTATTGGAAAAATTAACAGTATACGTACCATTCCCTGTTTGACTTGGTACTATCCATACGTTACGATCTATTTCCTTAGGTTCAAAACCATTTTCGAGAAGTATCATTCCTCTAGCTTTTCTTGCATTAACCATTTCTTTAATATCTATTTCTTTACTCATATGTGTCGCCATTAAATAATAACAAATATTGATTTAAATACTTTTCGGATAATGTTTAAATATAATTGATATATATCACTTATATATAACATATATATATGATAAAATGTCGAAATACAAAACAGTATCAATTGATATAGAACTTCATAAAGAAATTGAAGAAATTATAAAAAGTAAAAAATATTATTTTAAAAATCCAACTCAGTTCATAAATTATACTTTGATTGAAAAATTATTAACTTTAAAAAATCTACGACTTAAGGAACAAGAAATAGAATTAATGGAGAAACAAAAATGAAACAGAATATATTTATGCTGAATAAACATTTAGGATATTAGGTGGAGGTAGATATAGCTATGGGAGATAAAAATATAAAAATTCACAGAGCAATTTTTTTGCTCTCTTTATTAAAGGCAAATAATAGTGAACCCATAATTGGGAGAACTAAACTTGAAAAATTATTGTTTTTAATTAGAAATGATATATTGGATGATACACCATTTAAAGAGGGATATTACTTTTTTGAACCATATAAATATGGTCCATTTACAGGAGAAGTTCTTGATGATGTTTTGTTAATGGAAGATTTTGGTTATTTAAAAAAAGAAAAAAGTGGTGAAAACCCAGTTTATAAAATAACACAACAAGGAATAGATAAAGTTAATCAAATATATCAAAATTTACCAAAGAATATTTATAAGCAATTAACTGAAATAGATGGAAAAATTGAAACTTTAAAGAAAGAAAAAAATAAACTTTCGTTAAGAAATTTATTGACATATGTATATCAAAGATACCCTAGTTATACAATAAATTCTGAGATTAGACATAAAGTTCTAACTTATTAAGAGTGATAATTTGACGTTTATTGAATATTGGGGATATATCTCAACCATCGGTATATTTATTACTGGATTTGGAGCAGGCTTGCACTGGCTATTACAATATGATGATAAATATAAGAAAATACTCGATGACAACGAAGGAACGATAAAAACAAATTATTTTATAGAATGGTTTAATAATATAGAATTAAAAATTAAAGGAAAGAAACAAGTAAGTGATGAAACCATTAATGCAGAACTTAGAAATTTGTTCAATATTGTAAATCTTTTCCAAACTTGTAGAATATTAGATGAAAAGAATAAAGGCAGTGTCAAATATATACAAATTACCATAATGATTGCTGGAATTTTTGTTGCACTATTGCCAATTACAGATTTATTACCAATTGAAATTTCTGTTTTTTATTTTGCAGGATTAATATCAAATATTATTTTTATTATTATTTCTATATATTATAAAACAAAATTATGTGAAAAACTTGAAGAAAAAGTAGAAAATCTTATGGGATTTATTTCATTTAAGATACCTGTTGATTCTTCAGAAGGTGATAACAATTCTTGAACAGGAAATGTATTCTTTAATTGGTTCACAGTTTGAAAAAAATTATATTGTTAGTTATGAAGTCCCTCTTCTAAATTCACGAAAAAAAATTGATGTATTATGTTTAAATAAAAATTATCATAAAAAAAGAAATATTGAATTAATTGCGATTGAAGCAAAAGTAAAGGATAGAAAAAAAGTTTTATATCAAGCATTTACACGATTATCTTGTGTCGATAAAGTTTATATTGCAATATATGAAAAACACATATCTGATGAATTTTTAAATTGTTCAACAATAAATAAATATAGTATTGGGGTGATGAGCGTTAATAGTAAAGCGAAAATAATAAAAAAGGCTAAGAAATCTAATTTATTAATACCATCAAGAAAAGAGCGGATTATTAATAATTTATTGGATAATTTGGATTAAAAATAATGTGGAGGTCTAATATGGATTGGTATATGCGATTTAACATTATGCGAGAAAGACCTCTTATAAATAGATATAAAGATAATTTTGCAGGGATAATTGTTGATGCTCATGTTTTAGAATCATTTGCTGGCGCAACTTCAAGATTTCTTTCAACAGTAAAAAAACCATTTATCATTGACCCTGTAACTTATAAATTTTCTACTTATAATTCACTTCAACTATTTTCAAATAAAAGATGGTATCCAAAACTTTTTACAAAATTTTATGATGGAATAATTGAAATCAAAGAATTAAACGAAGATGAGGATGAAAACGAGTTTCTTTCAGAGAGACCTGCAATTAGAATAGAACCAGAACATTTTGAAGATGAAAAAATATTAAAAAACTATGTAAATAAAGTATTATCTTATCAAAGAACAAGAGTTTCGGAGGAAAGCGGGGACCTTAAAATTTTTGAAGATTTACCACAGTCAACTCCATTGATTCTAATACCGCCATACGATATTATAATGAAAAGTATAAATGATGAATGGTTGACTATGAATGTTGAATTTGTTAAAAAGGCAATTCAATTAAAAAATAAAGATGAAAAAATATTCCCTGTGATAGCAATTTATAAAGATTTAATTCATCGTGATGATTTCATAAATAATTTAGTTACAAAATATAATATTGATGGAGTAGACGGATATTTTGTTTGGGTTTCAGATTTTAAGGAAACAAGAGAAGACCAAAATTATCTCTCGAATTATTTTGATTTTTTTAGAAAATTAAAATCTAATAATAAACCCATCATTAATTTTTATGGTGGTTACATGTCAATGGTCGCCTCTTCAACTAATATATTAGATGGTTTCTCATCTGCAATAGGTTATGGAGAATATAGAAATCCATTTACAGAGGGAGGACCTGCACCCGAACAATATTATTTAGACTTATTTCATACAAATGTTCCAAAAGATGAAGTAAATTCGTTATTAACTATTACTAATCATCCAAGATGTAATTGTGAAAAATGTCAAATTGAGGATTTAGAAGAAATAGAGTTGATGGACTCATTAGAACATCTGCTACTTACTAAAATAAAAGAATTGCAATTTTTAAATTCCCACAATATTAATCAAATAAAACAAGAACTCCAGAATATTATTCAAACAATGGAGCATGTGGATGAAGACCATAATCTTATTACTCATTATAGACACATATCTCGTTGGCTTGAAGTTCTTAATAATTTAGATATTAAAAGATAAAGTAATTAGTTGTCACCCCCGCTAAAAACCATATGAGTTTTGGCGACACATATGAGTTTCTAAAACGGGGATGACAAAAAGAACCAATACAATATGTTTTTAAAATAGTTTGCAAACCTAAAATACACAAAATAAAGTTATTAACAAATGTTAATTTTATATAGAAAATATTATATAATATTTATATTATTCATAATATTTATGGGGAGGAAAAAAAATAAAAAAATATTTGGCATCGTATTCGTGGGTAGTTCAAGTGGGTACGGATAGTAATCCTCCCCACGTATCCTTTTTACTATAATCCAGAAAAAATAAAGTAATCACTCTAAATTCTCCACTACCAATTCCCCACTACTCCGTTACACAGTACCAACCAACATATTCTTTAAATATTACTTCTCCATTCCGAGTTTTTAATGGCACTATGGCAAGGTAAAGCAAAAAGAAGCAGAACAGGTCGCAGAACTCGCTATGCACGCGGTAAAAGAAAATTTGAAATAGGTCGAGAATCACTTCTTACAACTATAGGAGCAAACAGCTTAAAAGTAATAAGAACAAAAGGAAATAACCGAAAAACAAGAGTAAAAACATCAAATATTGCATATGTACTAGACCCTAAAACACAGAAAACTACAAAAACAGAAATTTCTACTGTTAAAGAAAATTCTGCAAATATCCATTATGTTAGAAGAAACATAATGAATAAAGGTGCAATAATTGAAACAAAAATTGGAAAAGCAAAAGTAACATCAAGACCTGGACAAAGTGGAACTATCAATGCAGTACTATTAACAAAATAATTTTTTTATTTTTGTGATGATTTATGGTTTCCAGAGGAGAAGAAAAATACGTTGTATACCCTGTTTATTTTGATAAAACAGTTTCAAGATTAAAAGGTAGACGAGTACCTGGTAAATACGCAGTTGAAAAACCTTCTACAGAAAGCATTTTAAAGGCTGCAAAATCACTTGGTTTAAATCCGATTTTAGAAAATGAAAGCTTTCATTCTTCAAGACCTTGGCGTCAAGATGGAAGAATACTCATTGATAAAAAAGATTCTAAAAATAAACTTTTAATTCAAATTGCAAAAGTTTTATAGATTTTATAATAAAAGATGTTGATGAAAAAAAATAATTTAGAATTCTTTTACAATTAATCCAACTATCTTTATTTTATATTTAGGTCTAATTGGAATCATTGATGATATTTCTATTTATTATTCAAAAAAGCAGTTAGTTAATTAAAATAGTATACTTTAACATCTTAGTAAATTAACAATGTTTATTTGTTAAGTATAAACATTAAACTATATTTTAAATGCTAACATGTATCATACTTTTAAATTAAATTTCGTGCTATACAATATTTGGCATTCTTTGGTTCGAATAAAATATATGTTAGATAATATTTAGCATGCGTTACTATTATAACTAAAAAACTAATTTGGTATATTGGATGGATGCAGAAAATAAAATTACTAGAGCCGCAATTTATACAAGAGTATCAACGGAAGATCAAGCAAAAGAAGGTTTCTCATTAGATGCACAATTAGAAAAACTAAAATCTTATTGTAAAGCAAGAGATTGGGAAATAGCTGGAGAATATATTGATGATGGATATTCTGGAAGATACGTAAAACGTCCCGCGTATAATAGAATGATGGAGGAGATAAGCAAATGGGATGCACTTCTTGTAATCAAAATGGATAGAATCCATAGAAATTCCAAAAATTTTATGATGATGATGGAATACCTAAAAAAAGAAGAAAAAGAATTTGTCTCAATGACTGAATCACTCGACACATCAACAGCCATGGGAAGATTTGTAATGGATATAATACAACGTATAGCACAACTTGAATCCGAACAAATTGGAGAACGAGTATATGTAGGAATGGAACAAAAAGCCAAAACAAATGGTGGCGTGCTAGGTTTTAACATACCGTATGGTTACGATTATAGTAATGGAAAACTAACAATTAATCATAATGAATCTGAAAATGTTAAAAATATTTTTCAAAATTATCTTAATGGTATAAGTATGAAAAAAATTGCTGAAGAACTTAATTTGAAGAGTATACCTACCAAATTAAATAAAGCCTGGGGTATTCAAACAGTATCTCTTATTTTAAAAAACCCAGTTTATTGTGGTTATTTACACTGGGAAGATTATTTGAATCCTAGTGACCATCCACCAATCGTTGATAAAAACTCTTTTAATGAAGTACAAAAATTGATCCAAAAGAAAAACATTAAAACTGCTCACCAGTCAAATATATTCATTATAGAATAAATAATAACTTATCTAAGAATAAAATCATGAGAATCATGAATTGTTATAAAATTCAAATGAAAAATAGGGCTTTTTGTGTAAAAAACGGAAAATTTAGGCATCTATATTATCAATTTCGGTAGACCGAAGTTGATAATACCTAATTATAAACTAATTAATAATTTTAATATAAAACATACATTTTAGATTAATTTTTCTTCTGTTATCATCCGATATTAGATTGTAAATAGCTTTGATTTTTTCATTGAATTGCCTATCTTTCAGATTTTTTAACGCTTTTTTATTTTTTAGTCTAATTATAGCATGCTAGATTTTATCTAACATTTAAATTTTAGTTTTATATGTTACTTGTTAACATTGTTATTATGATATTAATTATCACGATTTATAATTTTTAAATAAAAAAATTAATATTTTAACTATTTAGTTTAACTTAGTTAATAAAATAAATGTTGAATATTTATTAATGTGATTTAAAATTATTCGTAATATGAAATATTAATATTTTTTAAAATCTTTTTAAAATCTAAACTTTTTTAATGATATACATTAAAAAATAAACTAAATACAACAACAATAGTTAATTTATAATTGTTAAAAGTTAAATCAATGAAAAGTTTTAATAATTACTATAAATTTACACCGCCTATTAAAAATAGGGTAATCCAATAGGTGCATAAAAACATGTACATTGTAATTGTTGGAGCTGGTGGCATAGGAAAACGCCTTACTGAAATTGCCCTTAAAGACGGAAATCACAATATAATAGTTATAGACAAAAATCAAATAGCTTGTGAAAATATTGCAAGAAAATATGATGCAGTAGCAATTAATGCAGATGCAACACAAGAAGAAACACTCGATGAATCAGAAATTAAAAAAGCAGATGTACTAGTAACTACTACTAAAGATGATGCTGTAAATATTATGGTCTGCAGCCTTGCAAAAAATATGGGTGTTAAAAATCTTATATCTGTAGTTAACAGAGATGAAAGTAAACCGATGTATATGGAGAAAGGTGTTAAACTGGTTAAAAATCCTAATACAATTATGGCTGAACACCTATTTAAGTCAATTAAACATCCAAATATTGAAGAATATATGAATGTAGGTAAAATTGCAGAGATTTTTCGCATTTCTGTTAAAGCTAATTCTAAACTATCAGGAAAATCCATTAATAAAATTGGCCTTCCTAAAAAAAGCTTGATTGTTGCAATCGAAAGAACTGAAAAGTTTATAATACCTACTGATACTGTTCAGTTATTTTCTGGTGACAAAGTAACGATTCTTTCTCATAAAAATCAAGTTGATAAAGTTGCTGAAATGTTCTTAAATTAACGATTTATATGCTTATTTTACGTAAATTATTTATAAAGGGTGTATTATTCTAGCTTAAGTTTTTCAGAAGCTTTTTGAGGAGTAATTATGGAAGATGAGAAGTTAACTAAAACAGGAACAACTACGTTAGGAATTGTATGCAAGGACGGTGTAGTAATGGCAACTGAAACCCGTGCAACCATGGGCACTCTTATCGCTCATAAGGAAACAAAAAAATTATATAAGATCGATGAACATATTGCTCTTGCAACAGCAGGACTTGTAGGAGATCTTCAGGTACTTGCAAGATATCTGAATGCAGAAGCAAACCTCTATCGGTTAAAACGTGATTCAAAAATCCCTATTCAAAGTGCAGCAACACTTATGTCTAATATTTTGAATCAACGCAAATTTTATCCTTATTATGTTCAATTGATTATTGGTGGTTTTGACAGTTCCGGCGGTCATGTTTACTCTCTTGATGCCGCAGGTGGTTCAATCCCAGATAAATATACTTCTGGTGGGTCCGGTTCGCCATATGTATATGGTGTTTTAGAAGATTTATACCATGATAATCTTACAATAAACGAAGGTATCGATATTGCAATAAGAGCAGTAGGTGCTGCTAAACGTAGAGACTCTGCTTCAGGCGGTTTTACAAACATAGCAGTTATTGACAAAGACGGTTTCAAAGAGATTCCTCAGGAGGAAATAAAGAAACGTACTGATAAAATATCTAAGGAATAACCAAATTTTTTTTTGTTTATTTCTTTTCATATTTGTTAATTTAATTATATTTAATTATATTATTAGTAAAAAAATTTAAAAAAGGTATTATTTATGCCAGTTGATGATGTTTTAAGAGAAGTTAAAGGTAAAGTTCGTGGTGTTATACCACCTAGTATCGATGTTTCAGATGTTGAGTTTGAAGGTGCACTTGTTGTTATTTATACTAAGCATCCTGATAAATTTGCTAAAAATGAAGAATTGATAAAACAGCTTGCAAAAATGCTTCAGCGTCGTATAGCAGTTAGACCTGATCCTAGTGTTATTACTGATACTGATACAGCAGAGCGAAAAATAAAGGAAATTATTCCTAAAGACGCAGAACTTACAAATATTTATTTTTTACCTGAAATGGGTGAAGTTACAATTGAAGTAATGAAACCTGGTATTGCTATTGGTAAACAGGGGGCTCTTCTAAATGAAATCCGTAGAAAAATCAATTGGTCTCCTCGTATTATTCGTACCCCTCCTATTCAATCTAAGACTGTTAAAGAAATTCGTGGTTATCTTCGTTCTATGAGTGAAGAGCGAAAAGAGATTCTTAGAAAAGTTGGTCGTCGTCTTCATCGTGGTGTATCTGGAGGTGAAAGATTTATTCGCGTAACCGCTCTCGGAGGTTATCGACAAGTTGGTCGTAGTTGCAGTCTTTTGCATACTCCAGATAGCAAGATTATGATTGATTGTGGTGTAGATGTTTCTTCTGAGAGTACTACACCATATTTGCATCTTCCTGAGGTTCTACCTTTTGAAAATTTAGATGCTGTGGTTATAACACATGCTCATCTTGATCACGCAGGTTTGGTTCCTCTTTTGTATAAATATGGTTTTGATGGACCTGTTTATTGCACGCCCCCAACTCGTGATTTGAGTACTCTTTTACAGATGGATTACTTAAAAGTAGCGGCAGCTGACGCTAAAAAAATTCCTTATTCAGCAGAGCATATTCGTGATCTGATTAAACATTGTATAGCAATGGAATATGGTGATACAACAGATATTACTCCTGATGTAAGGCTTACTTTTCATAATGCGGGTCATATTCTTGGTAGTGCTATTGCACATTTTCATATAGGTGAAGGTTTGTATAATATAGCTTTTTCAGGGGATATTAAATACGAGCGGACTTGGCTTTTTAACCCTGCAGTTAATCGTTTCCCGCGACTTGAATCAATATTTATTGAGTCAACTTATGGTGGTCGTGAAGATTTTCAACCTAGCCGCCAGGATGCAACAGATAGACTTAGTGATATAATCCAAAGTACTATTAAAAAGAAAGGAAAGCTTTTAATCCCTGTTTTTGCAGTAGGTCGTAGTCAAGAGGTTATGATTGTTCTTGAGAACCTTGTTAGAACTAAAAAGATACCTACAATTGATGTTTATCTAGATGGTATGATATGGGAAGCAACAGCAATTCATACAGCTTATCCTGAATATTTGAATAATAAACTTAGAGCACAAATATTTCAGCAGGGGGAAAATCCACTTCTTTCTGAGATTTTTAAACGTGTAGATAGTCATGAGATGAGACAGCAGATAATAAATGATCATCCTAAGTCGTGTGTGGTTCTTGCAACTAGTGGTATGATGAATGGTGGACCTGTTATGGAGTATTTTAAAGAATGGGCTCATGATAAAAAAAATACTATCGCATTTGTTGGTTATCAGGCTGAGGGAACTCTTGGTAAACGTATTCAGAAAGGAAGGTCTGAAATACCATTAAACACTGATGGGCAAATTGAGAACATTAAAATGAATATGAGTGTTGAAACTTGTGATGGATTTAGTGGTCATAGTGATAGGCGTCAGTTATTAAATTATATTAATAATATGTCACCTAGGCCAGAGCGTATCATCTTTGGTCACGGTGAAGAAAGTAAATGTATTGATATTGCTAGTAGTGTTCATAAAAGATATAATATAAATACAACTGCGCTATATAATCTGGAAACAACGCGTTTTAAATAAAAAACATATATTTATTTTTAAAACACTAAAAATAATAATTATTTTTCTTGTCGTTCAGTTATATTTGCATCTTGTTTAATATTTAGGGGTTTGGCAATACCCCATAGATTATTAAAACGTTCATCTAGAATTTGTATATCGGTTAAGTTTACATATGCTGTTCCAATGTAACTTGGTTCATCACTTTTATCAGGTAGTATTTTTATGCCGTTTACTGCAATTTCTTTGCCATAGACAAAGTTGCGCATTGTACCGCTTACATCTTCTGAGAAGTATCTTATCTCTAAATTGTTACCGTATGTTTCTTTTAGTTTTTTTATTGCATCCATATTTGTCGTATTATCAATAATAAGCTGTATTTTTGTGTCTAGTTCTAAGAATTTTTTAAAATATTTTATAAATGGTTCTTCAAAGAATCTTTCGCCACCTATTTGCATTTTTAGATCATTGTTTTTTTCAATTAAATTGTTTAAAACGTTGTATAGAATCCATTTACCACTATATTGGAGGGTTACGTTACCATTTCTTTTTAGTTTGATGCCATATTTTTCAAAGTTTGTAGTATAATATCTACTATATTCATTTAATCTGTTTTCAATTATTTTGTATGTATCTTCTGCAACTACTTTTTTTAGGTCTTGTTTTACATCTTCCCATATAGCTCTTGGATGTGCCGGTAGGTAGCTTTCTCTTCCAAAATCTTCATCTGATTCATTTGAGAATAATACTTTTGCGACTAATCCATGGCGAAGTAGTGATGCTCGACCGGTTTCTAGAGGTCTTCGGGTTATATTTGCAAATTCTTCTGCGGTTTTTAAAAACTCTGAAAACTCTTTTGGACAGTCGATGATTAATGTCACATAGTATACAGCTGCTTCTCTAGGACGATCTACTTTCATCCTTTCAAACATCATTTCAAAATCCTGGATATAATCCAGCTTAACATTACTTTTGAATTCACATCCCATTCCTAACACCAATCCACTTTTTTATTGACTAACTATTTCCTGCTATCCCTGAATTAAAAAATCTTTAATAGTTTTATATATTTTGTGGATGCATATCCTATTGTATGTGCATATTTTAATTTTTATTTTTTTAAAAAATGATATTTTTTATAAAAATTATTGTTTTTTTCTTGGATTTATTTCTTTGAAATATTTACGGCAGTCTCGTTTTATCATTGCTATTTGTTGCTGGGGGATTTGATACATTTGCTGTGAATATTCTTGGGCAAATATTAAACCATGAATAAAAGCACCAATGTTGTATTTTTTATCTTGACCCATTTTAAATATATCATCTGCTATTTTTATTGCATCTTCGATAGTATAAGAAGTTTTTGCAGGTATTTTTTCTTCTATTTGTTTTTTTTCAGGCATAAAATCCGGGTATTAAATATTACTATATATTTTTTTTCAAAAAATGGGGATATTAAAAGAAGGAGGGCTGGCCTCACACATAGGAGGGGATGGGATGCACTCTAAAAACTACCAGCCCGATTCCTTCTATTTCTTGAGATGATAAAGGTATTTAATAATATTTTTCGCAGATGAATATGTAATTAATTATGTAGTTAAAATGCAATATTTACAATTAAAACCTTTTGCGATAATAGGTTTATTCAATAAACTAACCTTTTTTACTTATTTTATATTATTAATAGATTATTCTCTTCCTTTTAATATCTTTATCAATGATTATCGTGTTTATATTGGTTATAAATATCATTTATCGTTAAAATCCCAACAAGTTTAGATTTAAATAAGTTAGTCTATTATAGTATTATGAAAATTAGAAGCATCTCCTTTGATACATCATTCCTACTTAAGGATAATATTTTAGTTGATAAAGTGGTTAAAAAACTTGCATATGATTATATTCCATGTTTTATTACTTCAACAGTTGTCTCTGAGTTAGAACAGTTGAAAATCTGGGGTAGAATTACTGAGAAAGATTATACGAAAGCTATGAAACGATGGAAACATACACATGCCACAGTTATTGATTTTAAAAACAGGTTACTCTCTAATACTTTTGGAAAAGCTTGTATGATTTCTATGGAGAAACATCATAATGTGAAACCCGAGGATATAGTCAATGATTGTAGTATTTTGGTGTCAACATTGAAAAATGGTGTTGATGTGTTTCTATCAGAGGATTTTCATTTCACATCTAAAATAACAAAAGATGTTGTTAATGAGGTAACAAATACAGCTTGTAGCGAGTTTCATATGATGTGTGACACCCATTTGTATTGTCTTAGTACTGAGACTTTTTTAGAGGCTTACCAAAATGGTAGTATTAATCTTGAAATAGTAGAATTAAGGTTGCAAAGTATCCGTAAGAATACTAAACGTTTATATTCCTTTGATTAGAACTGAAATCAGTGTAAACTATTGTATATTAGAGATTTTAACAAATTGCTGTTTTTATACTATTTATTTCTAACTTTGTTGCATATTTCTATAATTATATGTCACCCTTCCACGACATAAATGTCGTGGCATTCCCTCGAGGGAAAAAAACATCTGAGGATGTTTTAAACTAATAAGTTCCATGCGATTCATCCCTCAAACTAAAGTTTGGGGATTTCTCGCTTGGATTTATTAATATTTGAATTGAAAAAATAAAATGTCGTATACATGTCATACAAGTGTTACACCAAAATAGTACAAATATAATTATAATTCGTGATTTGCCGTATATTTTCAGAGAAAAGCTTATTAATTAATAATACTTAACATATGTTAATTGTGGGGAGTTGATTGGTATACCATTATATTTTATTCCATCCATTCTTTCCTTATCCTCCTCTACCAATCAATAACCCATTTTTTTCTCTTAAATGATTTAAACATATTCTAGTTATGTTTTTAAACAAATAGTTCTTTTTGAAGTAGTAATCTGAGAAAATAATGATATGAACAAGATGTTATTCTTAATAGGTATTTTATTTATCATTTTTAGAATGGAGATGGTTTTATTTCAAAAAAAATGAACCGTTTGGTAGTGAAGAACTGGTTAAAGAAGAAGATATTCTTCTGATTGGATATGTTAATAAAACTCTGTATATCCCTGAAGGTAAAACAGTTATTATTTCCTTAGAACTAGGTTATTATTATGATCAATTTGATACTATTACTTCATCCTCATCAGTTAAGTTCTATGTTTATACAGAGGAAGATTATGAAGTAAATTGTAATGAACCATTATTACAGATATTTATTCAATCCGTTGGTGGTTTTATCGAACATTTTAATATATCAAAATCTGGCAATTATGTATTTGTTCTTGATGGGTATTTTTTTTTATTGATAGATATAAGATTTTTTATATATTTAATTGGTATAACTTTATTGTTAATTGGATGGGGTCTGGCGTTCTATAGTTATAAGAAAAAAGAAAAATGATGTAGAACCTTTAAAAAACATATTATTTAAGTATAAATAAAAAATATCAAGATTTAGGTTTTTATATGATAAAATGTCCATATTGTAAACAAGAATTTGATGCGAATACAATACAACGAGATGTAATAATTGCTAATACATTGATAGTTTTTTTAGTTTTTTCCTGTCCAATTTGTAAAACTTATTTAGATGTTAAATATGTTCCTTAATGTTGGAAAAATAAACATTTCTCTTTTTTATTAAGCAATTGTTAAGGCGAAATTTATTAGTAAGAAAACATTAATAACTTCTATTATTAGGAATAAAACTGATGCCATTTCTCGTTTCCTTATAAGGAAGAACTAAGAATCTATAATTAAAAACTTGAAGGAAGTATTATGGTCATTGAAATAGTAAGCATTTTAAAATCAAAATTAAGTGAAAAAGACTATCAAAAACTAATGGAACTAGATAATAAAGAAATTATTGAGTTTATTGCAAAATTTGTTGATCTTTGTGATCCCTCAAAGGTTACTATTTGTAATGATAGTGAAGAGGATATAAGATATACTAGGGAAGCTGCAATAAAAAATAATGAAGAAGCAAAATTATCCATTTTAGGACATACAATTCATTATGATGGTTATTACGATCAAGCTCGTGATAAGGCAAGAACTAAGTTTTTATTACCTAAAGGTAAAGATCTTGGTCCTGAGCTTAATACAATGGATAAAGAGGAAGGACTGAAAGAAATTTACAAGATCATGAAAGATATAATGAACGATCATGAGCTTTTTGTAAAATTTTTCACTTTAGGTCCAAACAATTCTAAGTTTTCAATTCCTTGTGTACAACTAACTGATTCTGCTTATGTGGCACATAGCGAAGATTTACTATACAGACAAGGTTATCAAGACTTTGTTAGACTTGGTAAAAATGCAAAGTTTTTTAAATTTATACATTCGCAAGGTGAACTAGAAGAAGAAAGTCTTGGACTTTTAGTAAGTAAAAATATTGATGAAAGACGAATTTACATTGATTTAGAAGATGAAATTATCTATTGTACAAATACACAGTATGGTGGCAATACTATAGGTCTTAAAAAACTTGCAATGCGTCTAGCAATAAATCGAGCGTCTAAAGAAGGATGGCTAACAGAGCATATGCTTATAATGGGCGTTAGAGGCCCAAAAAAGCGAATAAGTTATTTCACTGGTGCATTTCCTTCAATGTGTGGTAAAACGTCTACTGCTATGATTAATGGTGAGAATATTGTTGGTGATGATATTGCTTACATACGTAATATTTATGGAAAAGCACGATCTGTGAATGTAGAATCGGGTATATTTGGTATTATTGAAGGAATTAATGATAAAGATGATCCGCTACAATGGAAAGCTTTACATGAACCAATTGAAATAATATTTACTAATCTGCTATATTATGATAATGGAAAGGTTTATTGGAACGGTAAACCCGGTGAAAAACCAAAGAAAGGTTTCAATCACTCTGGAGAATGGTATGAAGGTAAAAAAGATAAAGAAGGCAATGTAATTACTGCTTCACACAGGAACGCTAGATTCACTTTTAAGATGGATGTTTTATGTAATACAGATAAAAAATTACATGATCCTATTGGTGTTGAAGTAAGTGGGTTTATTTATGGTGGACGCGATTCAGACACATCTGTTCCTGTTGAGGAATCTTTTGACTGGGTACATGGAATTATTATCAAAGGAGCATGCCTTGAGTCTGAAACTACAGCTGCAACTTTAGGTAAAGAAGGTGTAAGAGTATTTAATTCAATGTCAAACATAGACTTTTTATCGATTCCAATTAGCAAATATATTGAAAATAATTTAAGATTTGGAAGGAAGTTTAAAAACCCTCCAAGTATATTCTCGGTTAATTATTTTTTAAGGGATAAAGATGGAAATTGGTTGAACCATAAAAATGATAAGGCTATTTGGTTAAAATGGATAGAGTTAAGAGTAAATAATGATGTTGATGCAATAAAAACTCCTACTGGTTACATTCCATTATATGAGGATTTAAAACGTTTATTCAAACAAGTTTTAAACAAAACTTACACAAAAGAGGATTATATAAAACAATTTACTGTTAGAATCCCAGAGAATTTATCCAAAATTGAGCGTATGAATAAGATATTTACTACTAGAGTACAAGACACTCCGGAAATCCTTTTTAAAGTTCTACAAGAGCAAAAAGAAAGATTGCTTGTAGTACAAAAAAAATACGGAGATTACATATCTCCTTATGATTTATTTTAGAAAATTACTTACCTTTTAAGAGATTTTTTATATTG
>JALHTX010000256.1 GCA_022866015.1 Thermoplasmatota archaeon | reverse complement strand
CTTATCTGGGCACACTAGCATCCGCTACTTACATTTTTCATAGAATTTTTTTCTCCTGCCGCACCTTTATAGGGCACACCCTAAGCGGTGTGCCGCGTGCGACAAAAAACAGATATTGTTTGATTGGAGAAAATAGAGATGCGACTTTTCATCTGCGGGTCTTTCACTATGTTTCAGACCACGCAGTATTCTCAGTTGCAACTATAAAAAAGTTGAATGTTGTGAATATACTCCTGCATGTGATAAAGAAATGGATTTTGGTAGTTGGGATTTTGAACACTTAAAATATGTTGCAACTAATTTTTGTTTTTATGGGAAAAAGGAAAACTGTGCAATATACAAAATAAGAAAGGCAAGTAAAGAAGTACCAAAAGAGTTGCAACCAGATGATAGAATGATTAAATTGAAAACATGAATTTTCAAAAACAGAGGTTTTAGAAAAGATAGGAAAACCAGAGATACTCACCAAGAGTTAATTATATTACTTCATTATTTTGTCGTACTTAATTGCTTTTCTCATAAACATAAGCCACTCGATTAATCACCGCCCTACACCCGCCAATTCATCAAAACAAAAATCTATAAGCTTAATATATTTGATTATATAGGTTTTAACTTCGGTTATCAACCTATTGAAGAGAAATATATTGCTATAATTTTTCCAAGCGACTCAAGAAAGAATTATCACCATAATCTGGCTTTGTTAAATAAAATGCTAAAGAAGTCCATAGAGGTACAAAAACGAATTTAGAGGCAAAGCCCATGATCATGTATAAATTATAAAAGTACCAAAACCATTAACACTAGTTAATGTCCAAATTAAAAGGTATTTTTCACCCGTTATAGTTCCTGCAAAGCTCATTGGTGCAAAACTATTCCCAGGTTTTAATTCAATAGTTCCTTGAGAAAGAGTATCCATATATAGCGTTCCTTTTGTTATTTCTCGTAAAAATAAGGCATTAGTTCTAAAAATTCCTGGTGATATTCTAAGAGGTATTAAATTTGGTTTTATCAAACCAATTGCTTCAAATTCCTCACTTGTACTAATTTTTGCAATAAATATAAAATTAGATAAATGACTTTTTTTCTCAGTTAATAATTCATTTCTTTCTTCTAAAATACTTGATTTTGCAATTATATTTGGTATTGCAATTGTCGTTGCTAAAAAACCGATAATTATCATAATACAAACCATTTTCCTCACTTTTATCCACTCCATATCCATTTTATTAAATTATTATATGTAACATATACTGGCATATAAATATTTCGCTTGAAATATAATATTTTCTATATGACCAAATCTAACTTAACACTCTAAATTCGAGTATGTCTTAAATTTATTACTTTCTCCGTCTTTTTATAACAAACAAAATAATAAAAATTAGAATAATCAGTGAAAAAAAACTCACTGATGGGGTTTCTAAATGTTTTCCCTCAGATTCAATTTCATATTCATTAAATTCATTTGTAAAATTATCATAATCGGATGGGAATTCTGTTAATTCCTCATATTGTAATGATAATGATGCTTTAGCCTGTTCTAAACAAATATATGATTCTTTTAATGATAAACTCGCAATGGCCATCGAACCTCCTTCACTATCTTCTAACTTGGCATCATTTAAATGAAGAATAGCTTTTTCCAATAGTAATTGAGCTTCTGGTGCATCTATTTCAGTTTGATTATAAACCATCGAAAAAATGACTTTGGATACATCTAGATATATCTTACAGATATTTAATGCATTTTCTCGATTTGTAAAACTAGGGCGGCTGATAAGATATTCAGCAAGTCCTTTTGAACGTGCCGCCTCCATTAACGCTATATAATAATTTTCATTTTCGTATTCTTTTTTTGAAATATTTAAATCTTCCTTACAATCTTTTACAGCTTTTGTTTCTCCAAAACTTTCTACATACTCAATTGTATTTTCAGCCAATTGAATCCATTTTTTAGCGGAATTTTTACAAAAATAAGCAATATTTAAAGAATTAAATTGAGAAGAGTTATTTCTGAAATGGGCTATTTCTAGAAAATCTTCGCATTTAATAAATAAAGTTATTGTTTTACTCAAATAAGTTATACACTCACTAAAATTATTATCATTATAAGAATCTTGTGCCTTATCTATTAAAACTTTTGTTTCTGATAAATATTGTTCTGCAATGGATAACCATCCGTATGATGAAAAGGTAGTTACCTCAATTTGTTTAGTTTTGTTAAGAATATCAGATTTCATGTCATATAATTCATTTATTGTTGCATCAATTTTATTCTTATCAATATCAGAAAAATTCATTAAAAAAATAATCTTCTGACAATCAATGAGTAGATTATACGAATTGAAAGGATATAAATGACTACTATTAATTGCTTTATTATATTCATCAATTGTGGAAAGGAAGTTAATATCATATTTTAGATTCAATTCATCTATTTTATTTTGAAACAATGTATGATATACACTTTGATTAATATCGCTTATATCTGCTTTCAAAACAGGTTCATAGATTCCAAGTATGAAGATTATTAAAACGAGAAATATTAGAATTCTAATGATTTTTTGATTCATATTTTCTACCTATTACTACTGTATAATTTTTGATGAAAATCTATTATTATAGATAAAAAATGAGAAAGGATATGCTCTTCAATTTTAGCTACCCTCCAGATATTATTAATTCACTTGTATTTTGATTGTAGATGTTAATCCGATTTATGCTTTCTTCAGTTATGATACAGTCATTTGTCGAGGTCATAAAGATCGACCCAGAAGCTTCAGCCTCTGAACCTAGGCCTGAACACGCCCATGCACAACCTATTGCTGCCCCGAATGTACAAGCTGACCAAACATAACAAGCTTTAGGATTATCATATTTTATACACTCCCAACCTGCAATAACGCAAATTTGATTAAGTGTAATACCCAACAAACAGTTTATGAAGCAAATCCAAAACTCTTCATTAAATTCGGAGTCTAATACCTGTAAATTCAGTATTACTCCCCCTCCTACTTCTTGAGATCCAAGATCTCCTGTAGATTGGGCATAATCTACAGAATTACCATTATCAAATTTAAAAGATGCTAGAACTCCACCAGTGATATTTGTTATTTTTATTATTACAATATCATTAACTATGGAATTATTCAGGAATATACCTAGTACTGTGTACTTAGTTAGACCTTGAACATGAATTGTGACAAGACTCTTAGTATAATTTTCCATTTCAACATCTAGAATAGTTAAATTATTAAAATCTAAATCATTAATATTGCTTGATATGTTTTCAAGCGCTTGTTTAATTTCTGAAGAATTCTCAATTGTATCCCAGAGTAATTCCATTTCTTCTTGTGAAAGAGCTTCTCTTATTTCAGAACAATCGTCGCAGGTTTCAGCAAGAGCTACTGGTAAATATGTTATTGATGCAGTTAATAATGCTACAGATATCAAAAGCGTCAATATAAAATTAAATTTGTACCTCTCTTTTTGGTAGATATTGCTCCTCCTAAACTCCTTAAAAACTAATTTTTAGTTGATAGTTATTTTGGTTCTATCAACTTTGTCAACTACTGTTCTAATAGAAACATTTAAATGTTTAAAAATAAATT